>JAUWHV010000176.1 GCA_030605675.1 Deltaproteobacteria bacterium
GATTATGTTGGCATACTCTGGAATCCATGTCCGGTGTTCAATAATAAATGAGAGGAAGATATTATGCGCAGTGACCGAATGAAAAAAGGTTTGGAGCGGGCACCCCACAGGGCGCTATTTAAAGCCATGGGCTACACTGACGAGGAACTCCAAAGGCCCTTAATAGGCGTGGCCAACTCCTTCAACGAAATTATCCCCGGCCACATACATCTGCGTCAGATCACAGATGCGGTCAAGGCGGGGATCCGGATGGCAGGGGGAACTCCTGTGGAATTTGGTGGGATTGGTGTCTGCGACGGTATTGCCATGAATCATTTAGGAATGCGATACTCTCTGGCCAGCAGGGAATTGATAGCTGACTCAGTCGAGCTCATGGCACAGGCCCACCCCTTTGACGGCCTTGCACTTATACCGAACTGCGACAAGATAACTCCGGGTATGCTGATGGCAATGCTCAGGCTCAATATTCCTGCTATAGCCATAACCGGCGGTCCCATGCTGACAGGAGACTGGAGGGGACAAAAGGTCAACCTGATTTCCGTATTTGAGGGAATAGGTCGGGTGAAGGCTGGGAATATGAGCGAGGCGGAACTCTATGAAATCGAGAATGAGGCCTGTCCTACATGTGGCTCATGTTCCGGGATGTTCACAGCAAACTCAATGAACTGTCTCGCTGAAGCCATGGGACTGGCTCTTCCGGGAAGCGGCACTATTCCCGCAATATCAGCTGCCAGGATTCGCCTCGCAAAGGTCGCCGGTGCCCAGGCGGTCCGCTTAGTGGAAATGGATTTAAGGCCAAGGGACGTGGCCACGCTGTCTGCCTTTAGAAATGCTATTGCCGTAGATATGGCACTGGGGTGTTCAACCAATACAGTGCTCCATGTACCTGCAATCGCTAACGAGGCAGAAGTAGATCTCCCCTTGAAAATCTTTAATGAAATCAGCGCTAAGACACCCCATCTATGCAGCATGATCCCTGCAGGACCACACAGCCTTCAGGAACTTGATCTGGCTGGAGGTATCCAGGCCATTATCAGGGAACTGGATAAACTGGGCGTCATCGATACGAATCTAAAAACGGTTACAGGCTCCACGGTTGGAAAAAATATTGAGCAGGCAGCAATAAACAATATGGATGTAATTCACCCCGTTACTGACCCCTATCACAAAGAAGGGGGCATTGCCATACTATATGGAAACCTTGCTACTGAGGGTGCTGTAGTTAAACAGTCTGCAGTAGCTCCGGAAATGCTGAGGCACAAGGGTCCAGCCAGGATTTTTAACTCAGAGGATGAGGCATACGACGCTATTCTGAACGGACAAATCAAGGCCGGAGATGTAATAGTGATCCGCTATGAAGGGCCAAGAGGTGGACCGGGTATGCCTGAGATGCTCTCCCCCACGGCTGCTGTAGTTGGAATGGGACTGGACAAAGACGTCGCCCTCGTAACAGACGGCAGATTCAGTGGGGGAACCAAAGGCGCGGCTATCGGCCACATATCACCTGAGGCTGCTGACGGAGGCACAATAGGTCTGGTCGAGGAGGGTGACACTATTGAGATCGACATCCCAGCCAGGAAATTGAGCCTTCAGGTCGCTGAAGAGGAGTTGGATCGAAGGCTAAGCTATTGGAAACCGATGGAGCCTCGCATAACTCATGGATACCTGGCACGGTATGCAAGGCAAGTAAGTAGTGCCTCCAAGGGGGCTATAGTGGAATAAATTTAGGAATGGTCGTGTTCCGTCTTGGGGAACCAGGTCGTATGCCAGAATCTATAAAGCTCTGAGGCTGTAACATAACTTGAAGGGATACCGATTTTTCGGCATAACCGCAGGAGGTTATCTTTTTCACTGCATATAACATGATATGATCGGCGTCTGCGGGAATGATAGTTCTCATGTATAGCTATATTACCGCGTTCGGCCCAGACCACTGCGCGCGGAATCTCATTAAAGGCAAAAAAGCGGATACTGAATTCCTTTTGGAGCGGTTCTATAATACTTTCCATATTGGAAAATGATGGTCTTTTTGGCCTTACCACAGTATTGTTCATGTCCTCACGAAATATTAGTTATCACAATTCTCATCGGCCAAAAATTTAACAAACTTAAAACTGACTTGAGCAGGTGACCACCATGTCAAGAGACGCAAAGATCAGCAGGACTACAAAAGAAACCGATATAAATTTGAGTCTGAATATAGATGGCCAAGGGAAGGCCTCCATAAACACCGGGGTGGCCTTTTTGGACCATATGTTGACACTTTGGACTGTGCATGGCTTCTTTGATCTGGATCTCAAGGCCACAGGAGATCTGGAGGTCGATGCACATCATACGGTAGAAGATATAGGGATATGTCTGGGAAAGGCTTTGGCCCAAGCCTTAGGAGACTTGAGCGGCATAAATCGGTTTGGAAATGCTTCCGTACCTATGGAGGAAACCCTGGCTTGTGTAAGCCTCGACATCTGCAATAGGCCTTATCTGGTTTACAAAGTAAATTTTCTTACGTCCAAAACAGGGAATTTTGATACAGAACTGGTTGAGGAATTCCTGCGGGCCATGGTAGTAAATAGCGGCATGACTCTCCACGTTCAGGTACCTTATGGAAAAAACAGCCATCATATTGCAGAAGCGATCTTTAAGGCACTAGGCAGGGCTATTGATCAGGCAACACAGTTTAACCCCAGATTAATAGGCCCTCTTTCCAGCAAGGGGACGCTATAGTTTTCAGAAACAGGAGGGGTAACAGACATGAAAAGTACAAATTTTAGAACATCCCCAGCCATTTTCACTTTTTTGCTGTTATTTTGCCTGATTGCCCCTCTTTTGTTTTTACATGGGTGCAACGGATTCCTTCAAAAAAGGGATGGAACAAAGCAGACTCCGCTTCCAGTGCTAAACCGGATTGCGGTTCTTCCAATGGACCGGGCATCTGCCCAGCCTAGTCTGGAAAGGCCGACCTGCCTCTTGAGCGGCCCTTTATCTGATGTCCACAAAATAACGCCGGAGGCAAGCGATGAATTAACACGTCTTTTATTTCAAACTTTTCAGGGTGATCAAAGGTTCTTGATTGTGTCTGAGGGCCGGTGCATAGGTTTTTTGAATGCCCTGTTAGCCACAGATATAAAGGCTTCCGAGCTCCGGTTGATCCAGGCATTTGGCGAGGAACTCAAAGCAGATGCCGTATTGTACAGCAAGCTCTTCAGGTTTGAAGATCGCATAGGCGGACAGTATTCGGTCAAAAGGCCTGCCTCTGTGGCCTTCACCCTCCAAATAATCAGGGTTTCAGACGGAGCAACACTTTGGCGTAATACGTTTGATGAGACACAACAGGCATTAATGGAAAATCTCCTGAAAGCCGGGATGTACAGAAAAACAGGCTTACGCTGGCTTACTGCCGCCCAACTGGCAGACTATGGCCTTAACCAGGCCGTTGACGAACTCATGAATCTCCTTCCCTGATTTCCGGCTGGATGGTAATTATTCCCTCCCTGCCAAAAAGTATGAACGGTTATGCTAAATGAAAATATCAACTAGCCAGGTAGTTGAATTCCTGGAAGGCCAGCGTTTTATCTGCGCCCAATGTATCGCTAAGAAGGGAGCCAGATATCACTTGCTGACCCATCTTGGGAGGGAAATCAACCTCGCCTCCAGCCGTTTTATCCACGTATCTACACGGCAATTATCTGCTAGAGCAAGAGATATCCGCATCAAGAAACTAAACGAAATTTATGCCCGCAGAGAGGCACTGAAAGAAAAAATCAACATTCCTGAACTCTGGGAACTGGTTCAGGACGAACAGGCACTCTGGACTCCGGAGAAACTGGCCGAACTAGCCTTTGAACAGACAGTGGAACCCGACCATGAGGCCGCCTTTATTCGAGCGGTAATAGACGATCACACGTACTTCAAATTCAGAGAGGGGATGATAAAAGTCCAATCTCCTGAGGCTGTCAAACGAATCCTGGATCAACGTGCCAGAGAGGCAGAACGTTTTGCACGACTTATCAGGGGAAGCCAATGGCTTGAGGACCTGTGGTCAGATAACCAATTAAAAAAGGAAAAGGCCATTAAAGAGTTTGATGACCCGGATATTTCGTTCTGGATATCAAATATCAAAGACTTCTGTATAAACGGAGACGAGTCAGAGCAAGCCGTTTTGGTTCGCGAACTGTTCAGACAGGCAGGCCTTAGCAGCCCCACCGCTCCCTTTAACACCCTTATCAAGGCAAAAATATGGGATGAAGAAGAAAATCTTGAGTTGCTTAGATATGAAATAGATACCGAGTTTTCCAAAGGGGTCATCCAACAGGCGGAAGCGCTGGCTAAATTCCCGATAGATACAAAAAAAGAAGGCCGGGAGGACCTGACCGGTCTACATACTTTTACCATAGATGGACCGGAGAGCCTGGATCTTGATGACGCCTTGAGCTTTAGAGAGGTCAATAACGAATGGGAAATCGGTATACATATAACCGACATCGGGCTCCAGATAGAGCACGACACCCCTTTATTTAAAGACTCAATCCAAAGAGGAACAACCATTTATTTGCCGGACCGTAAAATCTCAATGCTCCCTGAAATACTTTCCCAGGGGGCATGGAGCCTTGAGATGGGAACGGATCGCAGGACGCTATCCTTCTTTATATACTTGGACCAGAAAGGAAACATCCTCTCCCAGCGAATAGTCCGTAGCGTAATCAATATTAAAGAGCGCCTCACATATGAGGACGCCGAGGCAAGAATAGTAGAAGGACATCCATTTTATAATCTCTTTGAACTCTGCGTCTCCCGCCAGACCAGGAGAATTGAAGACGGTGCCCTTCCTCTGCCCATCCCGGAACTTGTCATACAGGTTGATGAGGCTGGAGAGGTAGAAGTAGAACTTTCTCAACCCGGGCCAGGCCGTTTTCTTATAGCAGAATGCATGATTCTGGCAAATCTTGTAGCAGCCCAATTTTTAAAGAATAATGCTATTCCGGCACTTTACCGAAGCCAACCTCCACCAAGGGACCGCATTATCTCCGGGGACGAAACAGATCTTTTGGCCAATTTCAGGCAAAGAAGACTCATCAGTAAAGGTAATCTGGGGACTGAGCCTGACATACATCACGGTCTTGGTCTGGATGTATACACCACTATAACTTCGCCATTAAGACGTGGGCTTGATCTCCTTATGCAGCAGCAGATCACATACATGCTTGCAGAAGGCAAACCGCTTCACGCAAAAGAGGACCTGATTAAATTTGCCATATACCTCCAACAGGGCCTCAATACTGCTGCTGCAGTACGCCAGGCAAGGACCCGTTACTGGCTGCTGAAACACATGGAAAAAAGGAAAGATGAGCCACTTGACGCCTGGATACTGGAAACAGGTCGCAACAGGTTGCTTGCCGTGCTTTCGGATTACCTTCTGACTGTGGAACTTCCGATAATACCGGGACAGAGGTACTCCTGGGACCAACAAGTCAAGGTGCGAATCAAAAAAGTCAACGCCAGGGAA
Source organism: Deltaproteobacteria bacterium (assembly GCA_030605675.1). Lineage (GTDB taxonomy): Bacteria > Desulfobacterota > Dissulfuribacteria > Dissulfuribacterales > UBA3076 > UBA3076. The sequence goes on from JAUWHV010000176.1 coordinate 5,504, forward strand.
AATATTCTAAAAATGGACTGGAGCCACTAGGAATTTGGTGATTTGGTGATTTGGTGATTTGGTGATTGAATTATGAAAAATAGCAATTTTCACAGAAATATACTTGTAAGCTCAATTTTGTGTTTCGGCAGTCTGACCGGTCTGGCAGGCGCAGCAGTCTATTTTGATCCCACTCTTATGAATAACTGGATCGGCCCTGCCATTCTGGGAGCCCCTCCTGCAATTGGACTGATCTTCTATCTCATAGCAAGATCGTGGACGAATGGAATGGTTCCCTCTCAGGACCTAGAGAAAGCTGTCGAACCCGAAGAAAAGGAAACCACAATAATTCCTGAGACAGCACCGCCTCCGGACAAATCTACGGTCGATGACGACTTCAATCACCAAATTCCTC
>JAUWHV010000059.1 GCA_030605675.1 Deltaproteobacteria bacterium
TTTCTACTTTCCTTTCGGCATATTCGCTCATTGACTTTAAAAAAGCTTTTACGGGGATAGTCCATGGCCAATTTGGCGGACAGCCAAATCCCTGTTTCACTTTCACCGTGTTTATATCTGTTGAAAATTGAAAATTTGTGGAAATACCCTTTGGAATTGAATATTGACGATTTTGTTTCTTCAACAATTTTCAATTTTCAATTTTACCCTGTTTAATTTCCGCTGTTGCGGAACCCCTTTGGGGATTTAACGGGGGCGTCAATTTTCAATCAAACAGGCTTTTCCCTCTGAATGTCGGGCTGGAGGATTGGCTTGATTCAGCGGATTCGTCGTAACAGTGACTGATACATTTGGTGGACGTCACGGACTATAGGTATGCTGATTTTAAATTGTTTTCACATGGGGATAGGTGCGGATCAGGTTATCGGCAGTGAGAATAGTCAGGTTGTGGTGGCGGGCGGTGGCAACAATAATTTGATCTGCAGGATCTTTGTGGAAAGTGCCGGGCAGGATGGTTGACTCCAGAGAAACATTAACAGACAAGGGAAGGATATGGATAAATTGGTCTTGAGTCGCTTTATCTAACCAGTCCCTGACAGGTATGGAAAGACCAAGCTTGCCAAGACTAACCTTTTTTGCCACCTCCCATACACTGATGGCTGAGAGGAAGAAGGGATAATTATCAGCATTCTTGACAATAGTAGCTATTTCTACAGAAAGGCGTTGAGGCTCCTCAACCATCCAGAGCCATATGTTGGTGTCAAGTAAATACATTATTTGCAAGCCTCCCAGTCGTCCTCTCCCAGCGGTTCGTCCCAGTCAGGACTGAATGTGACCGTGTTTTGTAAACAGCCAAGAAATTGTTCTGGGTCAGGCTTTGCAACAGTTGGAGGTACAACAACAGCGATCACCTTTCCACGGCGGGTAATCTCAATGGTTTCATTATCCTGTTCAACCGCACGAAAAAGCTTGGTGCATTTTGCCTTGAATTCAGTTACAGCTACTTGCATGGTCTTGCTCCTGGTCATTTGACTATTTTATATGGTTATAATACGAATTGCACTTCTCTTTGTCAATGTTGCTGAAATATAAGTAGAGATAAACATCCGGCCATCGGGTAGCGAGTCCTTGAATCGAAGAGGGTAATCCCTGAGATTAAGCGTAGGACATCGAGACGGCAGGCCATAAGCCGAAAGGTGGAAGGGATTGAGTTCCGAAAGGCTTATATATATCCAGCGGAACCCAGTTATAAGAATACGGTCTCTATGTTACGGGATAAAGTATCCATAAGTTTATTCGGAACCAGCCTAATATTATGCTTATTTATAGACTCTTTTCATGCCTGCTTTTCACGCAGAGGGGCTTTTCCCTTGTATTTTATTCAATATCTGCTAATAATATCCTTGTATATTCTGCTATAACTGGTTTTTTGTATATGTTGGAACTGGAGCAGGTAGCAAATTCCCAGGGCATGACACATAAGTGATTGATGCGCCACTTTTGCTTGAGCATCGAAATTACTATTCGAAAAAGGGCACAGAATGACACCGAACATAATAAGGGATATTGATCCGGAACTGGTCAAGTGGAAAGAGAGTCGTTCACGACGTCCTCTCCTCGTGAGGGGAGCACGTCAGGTGGGAAAGACGTATTCCATAATCGAATTAGCAAAAGTAGCATTTGAAAACCACGTGGCAGTAAATTTTGAAGAGCGACCTGAATTTTCCATGTGTTTTCAATCTCTTGATGTAAAAGAAATCATGGAAAAGATTTCCGTTCTGTCCGGATCCGAGATAACGGCCGGGAAAACCCTTCTTTTTTTGGATGAAATTCAAGAATGTCCGCAGGCAATAGTAGCGTTGCGCTATTTTTATGAAAAATTCCCTGAACTTCACGTTATTGCAGCAGGTTCTCTCGTTGAATTTGCCTTTAGGAGCAACGAATTCAGGATGCCTGTGGGACGCATAACTTTTCTTTTTATGGGTCCGCTTTCATTTGATGAATTCCTGGGAGCTCTGGGATTTGACAAATTCAGGCAATACTTGGCAAGCGTAAACATTGGCTCAGTCATCGACCCGTTATATGACAAGGAGCTTGAGAAACTTCTGAGAAAGTACCTGATTATTGGAGGCATGCCGGGAGTTGTTTCAGAATATTTGAAAGGCATTTCTCCTGAAGAAATCAACATGATTCAGACATCCATTATCAAAACGTACCAGGCGGATTTTTCCAAGTATTCGTCGACCGCCAAACACAAGTACCTTAAAGATGTTTTCATATCAGCGCCGCGTATGGTTGGAGAGAGGTATAAGTATTCCCACGTCAACCCTAATGTACAGTCCCGTGATTTAAAAGACGCCCTTCTGCTTTTGGAAGAAGCTCAGTGTTTGAACAGGGTGATACATTCGTCAGGACAAGGGGTCCCTCTTGGCGCCCAAACAAATGAAAAGAAATTCAAGATATTGTTTCTTGATGTTGGTCTGATGCAAAGATCGCTCGGATTAGGCGCCGAATTGATGTTTCACGACAATCTCTTGACTGCAAATTTGGGCGGTGTCATAGAACAGTATGTCGGGCAGGAGATCCTTGCGGCAATTGATTGGTATGAGGAGAGAAGCATATATTTCTGGGCAAGGGACGCAAAAAGCAGTAATGCCGAAGTTGACTACCTCCTGACATCAGGATCAACGGTTTATCCGGCAGAGGTTAAGGCCGGAAAAACCGGAACATTAAAAAGCATGCGCCTTTTTCTAAAAGAACACCCCTCCTGTCCGCTCGGAATTCGTTTTTCTATGCAAAAACTTTCATTTCATGACAGGATTCTTTCGATCCCTCTTTACATGGTCAAACATTGGGAGCGCATTGTTAAATCGGATGAATTCAAAAAATTCATGAATATAATGCTCGAATAGGCATCCTTGTTCGTAGTTCGTGATTGGTTAATTCTTCAATTTTCAATAGTCAATATTCAATCAAACAGGCTTTTCCCTCTGAAGGAGGTGAAATTATGCCCACAATAGCAGAAGAATGGATTCAAGAAGGATTTGAGATCGGTCTTTTCTTTCCAGAGCCTTTATTCTTCCCCTGGGCGATTACATGTTTGCCCGTTCAGCCTCTTCCGTTTTTTTCTCCTCCGCCTGAACATCCCGGTTCATCTTTATATTAGTGATGACCCCCTGGGCAAGAATGACAATGCCGACGGGGAGGAAAAGCCACCCAAACAACGTAACGAGCGGGTGGCCGGAGAACTTAACCATTGCCAATCCCCCTCCAAAGAATGCCAGGGCAGTGCGGAGGTATGAAAGAAAAGTCCTCCTAATAGCAAGAGCGGTGCGGTATCCTGCCAGATGGTCCCGGACAAACACTTCTCTTTTTAGAGAAGGATCAACCCTTTTTTTTTGCATCGCCATTTGTGAAACCGTTCACGGGTTCAGAGGTTCGCGGTAATTCTTCAGCTATGGACTTTAGGACTGTGGAAAAAATAGATAATGAAAAGACTATCCTGCACAGGCCCCAAATGTCAAGAGGCATCAAAAAGCGGTAATCTCAGAGCGTCCTGAATCCATTTCGCCGTCTACAAAAATCGATTCGCGCTAAATTTTACTAAAATCGTCACCGGCTGGCGGTTCTGGCAAGTGTCTTGGAACAAACGTATCCCTGTCGCCCACTGGCCATAAGATATTGTCAGTTTTTTTTCTTTGTGGTTGCACAAAACCATTGTATCTTATAAATACAATTATATACATATTTTATGTATATTGCAGATACAATATTGAGGCGCTATGGAAATATCTCTCCAGCTTTTACAACAACACAATCCTTGGTGGTTCCGTGAAGAACTGATTTTGGATGATGAAAAGATAGCGGATTACGAACGGGAGGCATACCAGTATGTTCCGCCGATTCTGTCAGAGTTTCCGGTGAACACGGATGCCATTCTGACACTCCGGGGACCGCGACAGATTGGAAAAAGCACGAGCATGAAACTCCTTATTCGTAATCTCTTGCTTGAATCAAAAATACCGAAGAAGCACATCTTCTATTTTTCATTGGATAGGATTGAGGATTACAATCAACTCTACGAATTGATAGACTGCTATATCCGAAACGCCAGGCCTGGAAATCCTCAACGGTTGTACGTTTTTCTGGACGAAATATCATTTGTACGCGAGTGGCAGCGTGGGGTAAAGGCGTTGGCGGACGAAGGAAAGCTCAAGAATATAACGTTGTTGTTGACCGGATCCAACTTGATCGATATTCGCGGCGGGGCAGATCGGATGCCGGGTCGAAGAGGAAAGCTCTCAAAAGTCGACTTTGAACAATTACCCATGACATTTGCCGAGTTTGTCCATTTGACTGAACCTGCGATTGAATTGACCGATATCGATAGTCTCAACTATCACAAAGACCTTCTTTTATGCCGTTTTGAGAATTATCTTGTCACCGGAGGTTTCCCTCTTTCCATAAACCTGTTTTTCACCCGAGGCTTCATCTCTTCTTATGTGTACCAACTCTACATGAGTTGGATTGAGGGTGATATCGGGCGTGCAGGGAAGTTGGAGCGCAATCTTTACCAGATAATGTCCCGCGTTTTGGCACATATCTCTACTGGAATAAGCTGGTACGGGCTCAGCAGAGAATCCGGTATCGCTTCCCATGCCACTGTACAGGAATATATTGAAATTTTGGGAAGAATGTACGTTTTGCGGTCTGTCCCGTTTATCAATCTCTCATCGAAATTGCCGATGTACCGGAAAAACAGGAAGCTCTATTTTCAAGACCCTCTTATTTTCCACTGCTTTTCCGGGAAAGAAATGGGTATAGGGGATAATTTTTTTACCGAATGTCAGAGATTCTTGAACGATCCCCTTGGCAAGTCGAAATTGGTAGAGTCGGTCGTGGGCATGCATATCTTTCGACATTATCGAAATTGTTTCTATTGGCAGGGTCAGAAAGAAATCGATTTTATAGCCAAAAGAGGGAACAGATTGCATTTCTTCGAGGTCAAATATCAAGAAAAAGTGTCTGCTGCGGAGTTTCAATGGTTTAAGGCAATCGGACCCAAAGGGGTGCAACTAAATGTTATTACAAAACGGAATTTCGAAAAAAGCCAAGCAACAAATTTGGTTCCGGTACCGATTTTTTTGATTCAGTTAGAGGTCGGCCAAGAATATGACTTTTGAAATCTGAGGTTCCAACCTGTCATGTTCATTCAGAAATGGGGTTATATCTCATGTGGACCCTGAACGACGAGTCAGGTGGCATAGAGATTCGGGGAAGCAATTTCTTATAACCCAAACGCCTTTCTTAAACGCTCTTCCACTAATGGCGGGACAAGCCCGTCAAGACTGCCGCCAAAACGGGCGGCCTCCTTGACTATAGTGGAGCTTATATAAATCCAACGGAACCCGGTCATTAAAAATACAGTCTCTATTTCACGGGATAGCTTGCGGTTCATTAAGGCCCGCTGGAGTTCGTAATCAAAGTCCGAAACAGCCCTTAATCCGCGCAGTATGGCGCAGGCCCCATACTTGGCGGCAAGATCCACCAAAAGCCCGTCAAAACTGGTTATCTCTACTCTTCCATTCGTTCCTATTGTCTCACGAACCATTTCCAGACGTTCATCCAGGCTAAACAGACTCTCTTTGACAGGGTTGATACCAATGGCGATCACTACCTTGTCAAATAGCTTTAGTGCTCGATCAACAAGATCCAAATGACCATTAGTCACTGGATCAAAGGTGCCTGGATATACTGCTATGCGATGTGTGTGATTTGGTGATTGCATTATATTGACCTGTAAAACCAAAGTTCAGTCTGACCATATCTGCGGCTGTCCATAAGCTGAAGGGATGATTCGGAGCCGGACATAATCGTGTAAGGAAATTCTTCTCCCTTAAACTCTTCAACAACCATCCATCCCCCGGAAACCAAAACATCGGTCTCAGCCACCCACTCCAAGGCCTTTTTACCAAGGCCCTGGGAATATGGAGGATCGGCAAATATCAAATTAAAGGGTCCGTATTTTAGAACACGATTAAGTGACTTCGGGCTGGTCCTGATATCAGCCCGGATCACTTTCGCGCGCTCACTAAAGCCACATAAACTGAGGTTTCGCCTGATAAGATCAAGGGACGATCTGTGATGATCCACAAAAACAACCTCCCTTACTGCCCTGGAAAGAGCTTCAATCCCAAGCGCCCCGGTACCGGCAAAAAGATCAAGAACATTGCACGATTCCCATGGAAATTCCAGGCGGGCATGCAGGATCTGGAAAAGAGCCTCCCGCACAAGATCTGATGTGGGACGCAGACTGCGGCCTTTGGGCCCTATCAAACGCCGCCCCCGGGCTTGTCCTCCAGTGATTCGCATCAGGCCTTAATCGTCGAAGCCGCCTATTTTCCATCTAGCAACGCAGCCATCGGAACATTGATCTCGGAACGGCAGTTCCGACCAAAGATGAATTTTGCAGGTGGCTCGCTATTGATTGATCGTAGCAGCCCGTTCAATGATCTTGCTCTCAGTCCACTCTAAGGGATCCTCCTGCCGATCGGTCTTAGGACCGAGGTCATAGGACCCTGCAGTCAGTATGGCATCTATGGCCAAGGGTGCGCTACCCTGGGCGTTAAACACATTGACCAGCAGGTTATAGACAAAATCTTCTACCCGTTTGGCCATCCTCTCTCTTATATCTCTGGATAGCCCAAGCAGCTTGTTCTCAAAAGGCAGGTTCAATTTTTTATAATTTCCTCCCTTCAGGCCCTTGGATTGGGCATAGGCTGTCATCTCCGCCCACAGTTCCTCTGTTACCCCTTCTCCTGTAACCTTGATGAAATTCCCGTCTTCGTCTGTTGCAGCATTGCCGTAATCGTTTACTTCAAGGCCCCAGGAAATCATTTGAAGGGCAGTGGCCACGTTGGCCTTGGTAGTATTGGTCTTTGAGACGATCTCCCGCAGCCTGTCCGAGTTATTACCGGATGTGCCGTGCTGGGCCCCGGAGACCTTGTATTTGGCCAAAACCTCGTGGATCTCTCCGGTCAATTTCACCTGTATCCCCAAATCACTCGCCTCAATACCATGGGTGGAGCCATTATTAAGGGCTATCCAGTCCGGGAAGATATCTTGGGCATTAAGACCCTGTATCAGGAATAAGGCCTCATCAACTGTCGAAAGCCCTTCTTTTCCCTTAATTTCACCCACCTCTGTCTCCAGCCCGGCCCATTTGGGGACATAAGGGGCAAGTTGCAGATTTGCAAGGAGGTTTTTGTCATCCGGGAGGTGTGATGCATCAATTGCTATGGAGGTCATGCCGGCTTCAAACAAGGTGGGGATCTCTACCTTTGCCGGTCCAACATCTTCTTCTTTCTTGATGCCATAGTGATCAGCATGAATCGCTACCGGTATTGTGATTCCCATCTCATTGCAGACCTGATCCACCTGCCTGGCCATGTTCCAGTAATTAATCGCACAATAGGCATTCGCACCGCCTTCCGACCTGGCTATCTCTATTAGTATGGCCGCGTTTGCCCTCTGCGCGGCAGCCAAAACGCCGCGAATGACAAGATAATTTCTGCCGTTAGCCGCAATAGTCATGGCCTTGCCTTTGGCCCGCATGGCCCTGTCAATGACCTTGCCGCTCACCAGAAGGGCCTTTGAGTTGGGGAAAAGCTTATATACATTGGGCGGACGCCCTACTTGCAATGCCTTCTCAAAATCCGCGGAATAGTGACCTGCTTTCTCCGTCATGACAGACCTCCTTTTAGGTGGAATAAAGGCTGTAGGCTGAAGGCTGTTAGCTTAAATCAATTGAAAGAAGCTATATTTTCTGTTTTAGGTTTTAAGTCTTAAGTTTTTACCTTTCAGCCTTCAGCCTACAGCCTACTATGCTAATCTAAAGATATTTCTCTGCCAACAACTCTGCTATCTGAACGGCGTTGGTGGCTGCGCCTTTCCTGATGTTGTCAGCCACCACCCAGAAATCAAGTCCGTTGGCCTGGGAGATGTCCTCCCGTATTCTGCCGACAAGGGTCAGATCCTGTCCTTCGGCATCCAGGGCAAGTGGATAGACATTCCGTGACAGGTCATCAACGACCTTAATCCCCGGTGCCTTGGAAAGGAGTTCTCTCGCCTTGGATGCGCTGATCTTCTGTTCGAACTCCACATTGACGGCCTCAGAATGACTATAGAACACAGGTACCCTTACAGCAGTTGCAGAAACCTGGATCTCAGGATCTTCCATGATCTTCCTGGTCTCATTCACCATCTTCATCTCTTCCCTGGTGTAGCCATTGTCCAGGAAGACATCTATGTGGGGAAGGCAATTAAAGGCGATCTGGTGCGGATAGACCTTGGACTCAAGAGTCCTGCCCTCGGCCCAGGACTTCACCTGATCCTCAAGCTCAACTATGGCCTTTTTCCCGGAACCCGATACGGCCTGATAAGTAGATACGACAACGCGTTTTATCCGGGCATAGTCGTACAATGGCTTAAGAGCTACAACCATCTGGATAGTGGAACAATTGGGATTGGCAATAATGCCTTTTGCCTTGTATCCTGAAACAGCATGGGGGTTCACCTCCGGCACCACCAGAGGAATTTCGGGATCCATGCGCCATGCGTTCGAGTTGTCCACAACTACAGCGCCGGCCTTGGCAGCCGAAGGAGCAAAGGTGAGGCTCCTGTCTCCACCGGCAGAAAAAATTGCGATATCAATACCATCAAAGGAGTCGTGATCAAGCTTCCGGACCCGGACCTTCTCTGTCTTGAATGAGAGTTCCTTTCCTTCGGAACGTTCAGAGGCCAAAAAACGGATCTCTCCCACAGGAAAATTCCGTTCCTCCAGAACCCTTATCATGGTCTGACCGACCGCACCGGTGGCACCGGCTACTGCAACATTAAAAGTCTTTGCCATAATTTCTCCACAATCACCAAATCCCTCAATCCCTCAATCCCTCAATTCTTCCATCACCAGATCCCCTACCTCGGTCGTGCTGTAGCCCATCCTGCCGGCAGAAAGGCTCTTCAGATCCTGACTGACCACCTTCTTGACTGCACCTTCAATAGCCTTTGCGGCCTCGATCTCACCCAGGTAATCCAGCATCATCTGGTCGGCACATATGGCAGCCATGGGATTAATGACATTTTTCCCCGTATACTTGGGGGCCGAGCCACCTATAGGTTCAAACATGGAGACACCCTCCGGATTGAGATTACCTCCTGCGGCAATCCCCATGCCTCCCTGTATCATGGCCCCAAGGTCCGTAATGATGTCCCCGAACATGTTGTCAGTGACTATCACATCAAACCATTCAGGGTTCTTGACCATCCACATGCAGGTGGCGTCCACATGTGCATAGTCTGTTGCAATATCAGGATATTCCTTGGCCACATCATAGAATGTACGTTCCCACAGGTCAAAGGCATAGGTAAGCACATTGGTCTTTCCACAGAGGGTCAGTTTCTTTTTCTGATTACGACGCTTGCAGTACTCAAAGGCAAAACGGATACATCGCTCCACACCCTTTCTGGTATTGATGGATTCCTGAACAGCGACTTCATCCGGAGTGCCTTTTTTGAGCACGCCACCCGCCCCGGCATAAAGGCCTTCGGTGTTCTCCCGAACAACTACGAAATCAATATCCTCGGGTCCCTTATGCTTTAGGGGTGTATCTACGCCGGGGTAGAGAATGACCGGCCGAAGATTTATATACTGGTCCAGCGCAAATCGCAGGGCAAGGAGTATTCCTTTTTCCAGAATACCCGGCTTTACATCCGGATGACCAATGGCCCCGAGATAAATAGCCTTGTATTGCTTGAGGTCTTCCACCGCTCCCTCCGGGAGGACCTCTCCTGTTCGCAGATACCGCTCTCCGCCATAATCATACCATGTGAAATCAAGCTCAAATCCGAAACGATCAGACGCGGCCTTGAGGACCTTTACACCCTCGGTTATCACTTCAGGACCTGTACCGTCCCCTGGGATAACAGCAATTTTATATGTACTCATTATCTAAATCCTTTATAAAAGGAAAAATTTCAAAATTTACAAGCTCTTAAGCACATGGGGAATCAATCCGCCATCTGAAATCAACTCCTGCATAAACGGAGGTATGGGCTGAGCCTTGAAGACATCTCCTGTAGTCAGATCACGGATCTCTCCTGTATCTGCATCCACCTCCACCTCGTCGCCCTCTCCGAGGGCACTGACTGTCTCATCGCACTCGAATATGGGAAGGCCCATATTAAAGGCGTTGCGATAGAAAATCCTGGCAAAGCTCGGGGCAATTACACAACCAATGCCCGCTGCCTTAAGGGCTATAGGAGCATGCTCTCTGGAAGAACCACAACCAAAATTTTTCCCCGCAACTATTATGTCTCCTGGTTTTATTTTTTTGGAAAAATCAGGATCAGCATCCTACATACAGTGGTTGGCAAGCTCTGCCGGGTCCGAGGTGTTGAGATAGCGTGCCGGAATAATCACATCCGTATCTATATTTTTTCCAAATTTCCAGACTTTTCCTTTGATTTTCATGATCACCAATCCCTAATTCCCTTATAGTTCGTCAGGACCTCCGATCCTGCCCAACACCGCACTTGCAGCGGCAATGGCCGGATTCGCCAGATATACCTCGCTCTCAGGGTGTCCCATCCTGCCGACAAAATTCCTGTTTGTCGTGGCAAGCGCCCGTTCCCCCTTGGCAAGAACCCCCATATGCCCTCCAAGACAGGGGCCGCAGGTAGGCGGCCCTATCACCGCGCCGGCATTCAGAAAAGTCGTGAGAAATCCCTTCTCAAGGGCCTGGATATACACTGTGGGAGTTGTAGGAATGACAATGAGTCTCAGACCTTTTGACACCCGCCGTCCGGATATGACGTCAGCGGCCAGGGCCAGGTCCTCCAGACGGCCATTCGTACAGGAACCGATCACCACTTGATCCAGAGGCACATTTCCCACTTCTGAAATACCCTTGGTATTTTCAGGCAGATGGGGACAGGCTACCTGAGGTTCTATCTCGCTGCAGTCATACTCAATAACCTTGGCGTATTGAGCGTCCTCAT
>JAUWHV010000037.1 GCA_030605675.1 Deltaproteobacteria bacterium
GGATCATTAAGAAGAAGGAGTATTTCCTCTCTATTTCTACCAAAAGGCTCTTCAACCAGAAATATCCCATACTTCCGGCACAATTTAAGGTTGTTAAGTGCCATCTCTAATGACCAGGAGGCATTGGCATCGATTCTTAAATCAAAGTCCCGCCCTAGTTTTTTTCGTGAAAGCTTTAGTATTTCCTCATTGTAATCTAAATCAGTGCCGACCTTGATCCGCATACTGCGTATATTTACTTTCTTGTACATATCCAGAATATATTCTGCTTCTGGTAGAGAAAGAATGGGAAGAATTCCGCCATACTGAATTATCTGCTTTAGAGGCTCTTTTTTTAACAGGCCATAGATGTCTTTCCCTGAGCTATGGCAAAACATGTCAAGAAGCGCTGTTTCCGCTGCACATAACAGGGGAAGCCCGTGTGATTCGAGCGCCAGGGACTCCAAATGTTCCTTTCCTTCTTCCCATGATATATTTTTTTCAATAAGGGGTTCAAGGATTCTTACTATGATTTTTTTGGCATTCTTCAGTAGGTCCGCATCTTTTCCAATCTCGCCTGATACATAGTCTCGTACGATAGCCTCACCGAAGCCCCTTTTTCCCTGCCCCTCAATTTTGAGAATAAGAGAATCAGAAAAGGATCTGGATGCCATTGCATGGGTAAAATCCATCCTAAAAGGGATCTTTAATGCGTAGAGTTCTGCTTTTTCAATCTTTGCATATTGCTTCATAATGATTGATAGCTTACTGTGACAGAAATATACTATCAACAGGCCCCTGGGTTTGTGGAGTTACGGGTTGCGAGTTGCGAGTTGCGGGTTAAAACACGCAACTGCTGCTTAAGCACCGAACGCACTCATTTTGCTCGGATTACAAAAATGTGCAATTGTAGCCTTTCAGAGTATAATATACATGTAGAACAAATCCTTGTCCTGGTCCTCATAGTTGGCTGTTTTTTATTTGCAGAACATCACTTGGCCTCGCATAAGAAAGAACAGCCTCAAATTTCCCTTAAAAGAGGAGTTATTGCAAACAACTCCCAGGATGCTTGTAGCGCAAGGGAGTTGCTATTTTTTCGTCCTATGGATATAAACAGCGCGTCTTTTGAGGAACTGACCCTGCTTCCGGGCATTGGTGAGGTTACTGCATGCAGAGTCATTCAGTTCCGCCAAAGTCTTGGTTTTCTCCTTTCTGTCGAGGAACTTGATACCATTAACAGCCCTCTGAATCCTAAATTATTGGGGGCGATAGGCCCTTACTTAGCTGTTGAATTTGATTTCTAACACCCATAGTCCTGGAACAGCCCGGATCCTTGCCATGGCCGGTAAAGGTGGCACCGGCAAGACTACCCTCAGTGCTCTCCTGATCAGATACCTTGTGGAGAAAGGATTGACTCCGGTATTGGCCGTGGACGCCGATGCCAATGCAAATCTTAATGAGCTCCTTGGCCTTCCAGTGGAGACCAGCCTGGGAGATATCAGGGACAGGATGAAGACAGAGACACCTCCCGGCATGGCCAAAAGAGACTATATGGAGATTTACATAAACCGTGCCATTATAGAGGCCAAAGGTTTCGACTTGCTGGTCATGGGACAACCCGAAGGCCCTGGATGCTATTGCATGGCCAACACGATCTTGGCACAGGTAATAGAGGGACTGTCCAGAAGCTACCGTTACCTCATAGTCGATAATGAGGCGGGAATGGAGCACTTGAGCCGCTTAAACCTCCGGAAAATACATACCTTATTTGTTGTGTCTGACCCTTCAATCCGGGGGATAGTCACAGCGGCGCGCATAGCCGATCTTACAAAGGCTTTAAAAGTAGAAGTAAGAAATAAAGTGCTCATAGTAAACAGGGTGCCGAATGACCTGCCGGCAGCGCTGGAGGGCCAGATACATAAGGTCATACAGAAAACCGATCTCCTGTTTGGAGGCTGTGTTCCGGCAAGCGACGATATTTTCCAGAGTGAGATCCAGCAGGAATCCCTGTTGAAGCTCTCAGCCAAAGCTGACGTAGTACAGACAACAAAACGGATTTTTGACAAATTCCTCTGATTTTTTTTTGGGTCATCTTTCATATAAGCTAAAAAGTAGTTTACACTTTTTTTTGAAAAAGAAATGTTTCACGCAAAGGCGCAAAGGCGCAATTTTTTTCTTGATTTTCTTTGCGCCTTTGCGCCTTTGCGTGAGGTTCTTTTAAAAAACGTAAACCTGAAAATGAAGAATGCTTTTTTCACCGTGCTATTTTCTGACCGACAGCTTCATGATTCAGGACCTGCCGCACTTTCCTGACTAACTCGTCTATTTTAAAAGGTTTGCTGGAATAAGGCAGACCGCTCTTTCTCAGTTCTTTACATACTTGATGATCTGAGCCATGGCCGCTACAGAATAATACCTTAATATCAGGATTGATTTCCTTGAGCTTCTCATAGGCCTCTTTACCACCCATACGTGGCATAATCATGTCCAGGAGCACAAGATCAATATTGTGTCCAAATGCCCTGTAGACATGTATAGCCTCTAGCCCGTCTTGTGCCAGCAACACATTATAGCCATAAGCCGAAAGGATCTCCAGTGTCAGATCCCTGACAATTTCTTCATCGTCAACTACCAAGATGGTCTCTGATCCGGCCAAGGCCTGACTTTTTTGAGGTTCTTTTGCAAACTCTGGAACAGACTCTGCTACAGGAAAAAAGAGCTCAAAAGTGGTTCCCTGTCCATTTTCACTGTCAACATGGATACCTCCTTCACCGCTTTTTACAATCCCGTATGCCATGGCAAGCCCAAGCCCGGATCCCTTGCCTACTTCTTTGGTTGTAAAAAAAGGATCGAATATCCGGTCCATTACTTCCGGCTCAATGCCAATCCCGGTATCACTGATGCTTATGCAAACATAACGACCTGGATGTGCCATGAAATCCGGGCAACGGGCACGAACTTCTTTGTATCCGACTTCACTGGTGACCACCAAAAGGCGCCCTCCATCAGGCATGGCGTCAAGAGCATTGAGGCATATATTTAAAATGGCCTGCTGGACCTGGGTGGGGTCACACTTAATCAAAGGGAGGTCTTCCTGAAAAGAGAATCCTGTCTCTATATTCTCGGGCAAAGAGCTTTTCATGAATTCCAATGTTTCCTGCACAATCTCATTGACCGCAGATACAAGGGATCGTCCGGGCCGGCTGTTACGACTGAAAGCCAGAAGCTTTGTCACCAGGTCGGCAGCCCTCAGGCTGGACCGCTCGATAATATCTGCATAGCGTCCTATGTCAGAATCTTGCGCTGTTTTCAGTTTTAGAAGATTTATGTAGCCCAGGATACCAGTAAGTATGTTATTGAAGTCATGTGCTATGCCACCGGCCATAGTCCCGATGGACTCAAGCTTTTGGGCCTGCAATAATCTGCTTTCAATGCGTTTTTTTTCCGTCAAGTCAGTTAACATGGCCAGACAGCCACTGTACTGATCGTCTGTCATGATGGGAACACTGCTGATCAGAACACTCACAGGGTCACCTGACTTCCCCTGCAATACAACCTCCTCCTTGGCTGTTCTCCCCCCCATATTCTCCATGAGTACTCTAAGAAGTATCTTTTTCCCTTCTTCGTTTACAAGACTGTACACGCTGTAGTCCACCAAATTCTCATAACCCAGCATTTTTCCCAGATAGCAGTTTGAAAACCTGATTGTCCCGTTTCCATCCAGGATCCATATGCCCTCGTTAACGTTCTCTACGATCTCGCGATACTTGCGCTCCGAGTCTTCGAGCTTCCTGTAGAGGTTTGCATTCTCAAGGGCCATGGCAATTTGGTTGGCAAAACTCGTAAGAAAATTCTTATCGATTTCCGTGACAAAATCCCGATCATTTTGATTATCCCCCAGCATTATACCGATTAACCGGCCCCGCACAGTCATGGGCACCAAAACAAAGGCCTTTGGCTTTAACCTCAGTAAAAGAGGATTTTGAGGGTTAAGAAATATCTTGTCTACGTCTTTTACCAGGACAGACCTTTTTTTTCTGGCAGTACGGGCAATAATATTGTCCTTCTTGTCCAGAGGTATTTGATAATCCTTAAGATCTGAAAGGGTGTCGGGTTCCACACCCACTGCGTGGATCAGAATCAGGCTGTTTTTGTCTTCATCAAACAGGAATATCCCTGCCCTGTCGAGGTGGGCCACCTCCAGGAGCCGTTTGAGTATCAGGTCCAGAAGTTCTTCCAGCTTGAGCGTTGAAAGGATGGCAGTGCCGGACTCCTGAAGGGTGGTGAGTTGATCCACCTTGCGCTGCAGGTCCTGGTTGAGTTGATGGATCTGATTATATTTTTCCCTGAGGATTTCCTTATCCCTCTCAAGCTCCTTTCTGCTGTCCTGGAATATCTTCCAGGGCGTGAATATCCTGTGATAAAATTCTTTGACTCTGTTCCGAGTCTCCCACTGGAGATGGTATTCGCAGTATTCATCTCCGTTGAAAAAACATTTGGTCTCTTCCAAGCGGCTGGGAGGAAGACCCCATATCACCGGAATCGCCTTATAAATACCTTTATTCATCAGGCAAAAATCATGGCTGAGTGGGATGTCCTTTGACCAGATGAGACGTATTACAGCATCATTTTGGGAAGAACTCAGCAGTTCTATCCTTTTAGTCCTGTTGAAATGGTCATTTACCCGCTGGGTATGCATGATTCCTTTCGCAGGGTTTCCAAAGGCATAGATTATAATCCGCTGAATGTAGCCCAGATGTTGCTTCAATACTGAGCTAAATCCTATCTTATAGGCTGCGTCCTCGTCGCCCAAAATCCTCTTGGCCCGCTTATAAAGTTGTATCATTAGGCTGGATGAAACCCAGTTATTTGGATCAGAAAGGAATGCCTTTGGATCGGATATCCCTGCCATTTCCGGCCCGAGATCCTTCAAGAGCTCAGCTAATTTTCCAGGTTCCCTTTCCTCGATATATTGAATGACGGCAAGGGAATTAATGCAACTGTTGTGCTTATTCATCTGGAATTATTTCACTGTCAATTTTCTAACGCACTTAAGTCAAAACTGAGGACCAACAGAAGAGGACAATATATTTCAGGCATCGCCATACCCTTTTAGAAGTTGCAATTAAGAATACATTAACAACAAAGACTAATAAATAAAGCTAATTATAGCTTTCTCATAACTTTTGGGCAAGCGCCTATACATTACCAGACCAGCATAAATGGGTGGCACTAATTCTGCATATTATACAACGATCAGTAATACCAATAGGCCGACCTGTTATTCCATTTCTGAACACTATCTTTTTTAACCAATAGAAAGATTCCGTTTTCCCAAAAGGTTAGAAGGAAAGTATAATTTCTCTGAGTAATTTGACAAGTGTGACACAGGTCTCGCAAAATTTGAGATACGTTTCTTCTAAAAAGTGTTACGCCTTAAAAGTCAGATAATATCAACTAATTAAGATGAGCCACATAATACGATTCTTAAGTCAATAACATTGCATAAAGGAGGCCACGATGCGCGGGATACCTAATGTTGCCGGTCTTGGTTTAAGCCAGTTCTTTCAACTTTCCTTCAATGTCAAATTGGCTCGGTTGTTACCTTTCACCTGCCTACGTATCTACCTCTATCTACTGGGTTTTTTTTATTTCTCCTTAAAACGGGCTGATAGAAAGAAGATAGTACTTTGCCTGAACTATGTCTTGAAGCTTAATCTCAAAAAACACACTTCTTATCTGGACTCGATCAAGACTTTTCTAGGAGTTTTTGATCATTACTTTGAAAAATTGGTAATGGCCCATAGACCCTTATCTGAAATGATTGATTTTTTGCGCCTGCGTCTACATATTAAAAACAAGGGCTATCTGGACAAAATCACAAAAACAGGCAAAGGGTGCATCTTTGTTACTGGACACTTTGGGGCGGTAGAGTTTCTTCCACTGTCACTGGCCATGAACGGCTACAAGATCGCATTGATATGCCGGTTCAAGACAAAAAAGCTAAAAGAGGAACTTATAAAAAGGGCAAAAAAGTTTGATGTCATATTGATAGATGCCAATGAACCTAAAGTGTTATTCAGGGCACTCCGGGCCATAAAGAGCGGGAGAATCCTAATCACAGAATGCGACGAATTCTCAGAGTGGCGCCCGCACCCTGATAAGCGAATCTCAGTCTTTAGCCACACTGTACCACAGGACAAGACACTGGACTTTTTATACCGCCGAGCCAAAGTGCCTGTACTTATGGGACTCATGAGGCGAGAAAAGGGAGGCTTTACGTTATGTATCGACTCCCTTGAAGATGGTGGCAAAGATGAATCTTTGGCTGCCAGGGCATGGAACAAGCTTGAGGACTATATACTCAATTATCCCCAACAGTGGTATCAATGGAAAGATGCTGCAACAGCGCTGTCTGAACACATTGTTCAGGACAACAAGAAAGATAAACAAGAAGTCCCATTAATACCTTCTGAACGCCCTGTTCTATCTGCCGATTTCTCGTAAGCGTTCAGAGGGTCAAAGTTCAGGGTTCAAGGGTTCAGGGGTTCAGGGATTACGGAAATTGTGAAAAACCAGTCAGTTTTGTCCAATTCCCCTTGCTAAAACCTGTAATGCAGGCTCAATCCCACTGAATGGATACTGGATTCATAGTCCCCGTTGGCCCTCAGGCCCTCAGGCAGGTCAGGCATAATCTCGTTGTCTTTCTTGCGCTTATCTTCATCAATATAGTTATAAGCAATTCCCATGATAATCTTATCCCCTATTTGCCAGTCAAGCCCTGCAGTATAGATATGGCGATTCCCTTGAGGTAGTTGAGGGTCCAGAGTTGAACTTGGTACAGGCGACTCATCAAAGATATAGCCGGCCCTCAGTGTATGACTATCAGTAACTCGATATCTCAAACCAAACCTGTAG
>JAUWHV010000160.1 GCA_030605675.1 Deltaproteobacteria bacterium
AGATATATTATTTTTTTCGAGTTGCTCCGCTTTTTCGCGGCGCTGCTTAATAACTAGGCTTTCGTCACTCAAGTTGTCCACTCCTTATTGGGGAATGCCCTGATTATACTCGTGGTAAAAAAACATGATAAGAAATCCGACATCCTTCACGACAAGTCAAAAATAGTTTATACTTTGTTGATCTTGTATTTTGGTAGTGAAATTTGAAACTTGAAATTGGAAATTGGGAAAAACACGAAGATGTAGATGCATTACCTAATTTCTAATTTCAAATTTCCAGTTTCGACATCGGCATTCCCCATTAAGGAGTGGACAACTTGAGTGACGAAAGCCTAGTTATTAAGCAGCGCCGCGAAAAAGCGGAGCAACTTGAAAAAGATAATATATCTCTTTATCCCGACGACGTAAAGACGCCTGAAAGTACAGCGACAATACGCAGGTTGTATGATTCATATGATGCAGAAGCCCTGGAAAAGGTACCGGACAGCTTCAGATTGGCCGGCCGCATAATGAGTTTACGCCGTTTTGGAAAGGCCGCTTTCTTACATCTGCAGGACAGCTCCGGTCAACTGCAGGTCCATGTGAGAAGGGACATGGTTGGGGCCGAAGCCTACAGCCTGTTCAAGAAATTCGACATCGGTGACCTGATTGAGGTTAAAGGCAAGCTTTTCAAGACCCGGGTCGGCGAATTGACAATCTCGGCTGAAACCATCGGCCTGGCAACCAAGTCCCTGAAGCCCCTTCCTGAGAAATATCACGGCATAAAAGACAAGGAGATCAGGTATCGCCAGCGATACGTCGATCTGATCATGAATCAGGAGGTAAGGGAGGTTTTCAGGACCCGGTCCCGTATTGTACAGATATTGCGGGAGTACTTTACTTCCCATGGTTTCCTTGAGGTTGAGACCCCGATGATGCAGTCCATCGTCGGCGGCGCAACCGCCCGTCCCTTTACAACCCATCACAATGCCCTTGGTATGGACCTTTACCTCCGGATAGCTCCGGAACTGTATCTGAAGCGGCTCCTTGTGGGTGGCTTTGACAAGGTATTTGAGCTTGGCCGGAACTTCAGGAACGAGGGAATTTCCATACAGCACAATCCGGAGTTTACCATGCTGGAGTTCTATGAGGCCTATGTCACTTATGAAGACCTGATGATGCGGACAGAGGAACTCTTCTCCCGGATAGCTGAAGAAATAAAGGGCGGAACGGTCTTTTCTTATCAGGGGTGCATGATGAATCTCACGCCTCCCTGGCGCCGGATGACTCTTGAAGAAGCATTAATAAAAATTGGGCAGGTTTCAAAAAAGGATCTTAAAAACAGAAAGGGCCTTATGGAAAGGTTAAAGGCCCTTGGTGCTCCTGTGAAGGGTAATGAGAAAGCAGGTAAGTTATGGACAAAGCTCTTTGATTTACTGGTAGAGCCCAAGCTCATCCAACCGACCTTTATAAGCCAATATCCCGTTGACGTCTCACCCCTGGCCAGGGAGAATCAAGAGAATCCTGAATTTACAGACAGATTCGAACTTTTCATTGGCGGCCGCGAGATTGCGAACGCGTTCTCAGAGCTCAACGACCCAAGGAAACAGCGTCAGCGCTTTGAAGAGCAGATAGCCGGCAGAGGGGACGATGATGGGGTGCCCCCGGAACTGGATGAAGACTTTATCAGGGCACTGGAAGTAGGTATGCCACCTGCTGCCGGTGAAGGTATAGGTGTGGATCGCGTGGTAATGCTCTTTACGGATTCCCCTTCTATCCGCGAT
Organism: Deltaproteobacteria bacterium; assembly: GCA_030605675.1. Classification (GTDB taxonomy): domain Bacteria; phylum Desulfobacterota; class Dissulfuribacteria; order Dissulfuribacterales; family UBA3076; genus UBA3076. The sequence continues at coordinate 1,764 of JAUWHV010000160.1, forward strand.
GTTATCCTGTTCCCGCAATTGCGTCCGGAGGGTTGAGTTTCAGGATGAATTTCGAATGGTTTATTGCCCTGCGTTATCTCAGGGCAAAACGCAAACAGGCCTTCATTTCCCTTATTACCTTCATATCCATAGCAGGGGTAACAGTGGGCGTAATGGCCCTGATCGTCGTAATTGCGGTCATGACCGGTTTTGAAAACCACCTTCGCACCAAGATACTTGGCATAAATTCACATATTCTGGTCAAAAACTATGAGGGTGCCTTTGGTAACATGGAATCTGTGCGGCAAAAGGTGCTCGAAATTACTATTCCTCGTAATGACCATTTGAATGGCCTCCTGAATATGATCAGGGGAAAGGACAGGGATATCACAGTGACGGCTGCGACCCCCCTTGTCTATGTCCAGGCCCTTTTGAGTTCAGGAAGGGCTGTCAGCGGAGCAGCCATACGCGGGATAGAGCCGGGCTCCGTGGCAGAAGTCTTCAGCGTGGGGGAGATCATCAGGGGAGAGGGACTCGGGGCATTTGAGAATTATAATGGCAGCGGAACTCCGCCAATAATTCTGGGAAAGGAGCTTGCCCGCAACCTGGGAGTTGCTGTCGGGCAGCCAATCCAGATCGTGCTGCCCACCGGGACTATTACACCTGTGGGAATGCTCCCCAAGATACGTACCTTCCAGGTAATAGGTGTGAACACGACCGGCATGTATGAGTACGATGCATCCCTTGCCTTTATTCCCATTAAGGCAGCCCAGCGGCTTCTTGGATTGGGTGATAAGGTCCATGGCCTGGAGATAAAGGTTTCGGATATTTATGCCACGAACGGCCTTACAACAGCCATACAAAAAAAACTTGGATTTCCGTTCTGGACAATGGACTGGCAACAGATGAGCCGTAATCTTTTTTCAGCCCTGAAGCTGGAAAAACTCGCCATGTTTATAATTCTTACCCTGATTGTCCTGGTGGCTGCCTTTAACATTGTGAGTACCCTTATCATGATGGTCATGGAAAAGAATCAGGATATAGCAATACTTAAGACACTGGGCGCAATGGATAAAAATATTTTACGGATTTTTATTTATAATGGCTTGCTTGTAGGATTGACCGGAACAGTACTCGGCGTCTTAGGCGGAGTGGGTCTCTGTTCCCTCCTTAGCCGCTACAAGTTCATTAAGATACCAAGCGAAGTGTATTACACCGACACACTTCCTATACTGCTCCACCCCAGCGACGTGGCCATAATTTCGATCTCTGCCATTTTAATATGTTTTTTTGCCACCATATATCCAGCCAGACAGGCAGCCAGGGTCAATCCATCCGAGGCCTTGAGGACAGGGTGATTGGGTTAGAACATATATCAGGAGGAATCAAGAATGAGCACGGAGCAATTGTTACCCGAAGGTGATAGCATCCGAAATGCTGTAAAGTGGATATCAGAGATCACCAAGGAGTATCCTGAAAAAAGCCGTAAGGAAACCATACACGAGGCAGAACTACGGTTTGATCTTTCCCCAAAAGAATGCGATTTCCTTTTCAGAAAATTTGTTTGAATAGTTATGATGTAAAGTCTTTTCTATTTGAATTGTTTATTGAACATTTTCTTCCTGCTAAACCCTGCAAGACCAACTAACCCTGAACCGAGAAGAAGCATGGTAGCTGGTTCGGGGACTAGTGCTGTTAGAATTGCTTGTGATTGTAAACTAAAAAGCAAACCAATCAGACATACTATAATTACAATGTATTTTTTCATTTTTTCCCCTTAAGTTAAGTTCAGTCGGATAGCGGGTAAGTGTCAGGGAAATCAGGCCCAAATAGATTGAAATAAGTAGTTTTCCTCCGGGGCTAAATTGGAAGCATTTGCTCCTGTAAATACAACTGATATGGATTTGCTCTTCATAATATCAAGCTTTTTATGGAATATATTCCGTTCAAAAGGAAATATTTTCTTTAGACAACTAGTATGTATATAAACCCTTGAGACGCCATGACAATTCCTCTTTAGGGCACCCAGCAATTTGTGTACTGAACTCCTATCGAAATCGTCAACTAATTTCAGATGCAGGCTTCCACCGTCTCTGTGAACAAAGATCTGAAAATTATTTGCCATGATGCGGTCTCCTTTCCGGTGAACTACTCTGATTTTAGCTATCCCTTGGCCGATCCTGCATTACCCCCCACTCATAACGGTTTTACCGCACCTGCCAGTTTTCGGGAAAGTAGCTCATGCATATTTGGCTGGTCATGCATGATCAAAATGTCTGACATGGTCCCTCCTTTTGCATCAGTCAGAGGAGGGAATTCTGATAAGGATTCGTCCGGATATGCATCAGTACCTTCCATATCAGAAAAAATTATACTGATCTCGCATTCAGGGAATAGCGCATTGATAAATGCTATCAAGCCTTGATCACAATCCTTCTGTTTAGAGACAATCACTACCTTTTCCACACACTTCCCCCTCCTTATTTTTTGCCGGTTTTGTGACATCAAGATAATAGACTATCTGTTATTTAATCTGATTAGTCCATAGAGGAAGGAACTCATTTTTATAGGGGAAATACCTATGAGATGGGAATTTGTCCCGTATCAACCCTTCCAGAGATCCACGTCAATCAGGCCGAGTCTAGCCGCATAACGAATCAACTCCACGGCGCTGTGAAGTTCGAGCTTGCTCATAATGTTGGTCCGATGGTTCTCAACGGTTTTGGGGCTGATGAAAAGCCTTTCCGCAATTTCTTTAATGGAAATCCCCTCGGCCAGCAAACGCATAACTTGTTGCTCGCGGGGGGTCAGGGCCTCATACCTTGTATCCGTAATCTTTGCCTCCTTTTCAGGAAATTCCATAAGCTTTTTCACGACCTTATTGGAGAGAGAGCTGTCCAGGTAATACTCGCCTCTTGATACGGCCTCAAGCCCCTGTATAAGCCTCTCAGTAGCCGATTCCTTCACCACATACCCCGTTGCCCCTGCCCGAAATGCCTCACTGATATGATCGATTTTGGAGTGCATGCTAACAATTATGACACGGGTTTCTGAGAGATGGCTTCGTATGTCGCGGGTGAGGTCAATGCCGCTTTTATCCGGCAGGGATATGTCCATCACCACCAGGTCCGGCGTGAGTTCCTTGGCCATCCGCAGCCCTTTTCGCCCGTTTCCGGCCTCCCCGACTACCTCGAATCCGGGGTTGCGCGCTATAAGGGATTTAAGGCCTTCCCTGAAAAGGGGATGGTCGTCAATAATCAAGATTTTTTTCTTATTGGCCAATATTGTTTCCCTTGCAAGGAGCCTCTATAAAAATTTTTGTGCCCTGCATTGGACGGGATTCGATCCTCATTTTTCCGCCAAGAAGGGCGACCCTTTCTTCCATGCTTCGAAGTCCCATACGTTTCTCATTGATTGCTGAAGCCAACCGGTTCTCAGTATCAAAACCTTTGCCATTATCTTCGATGCGAAGAATAATGTTAGGGAAAGAGGCAACCAACCGGATAGTCGCATCGGTGGCATCGGCATGTTTCTTAACATTGTTGAGCCCTTCTTGAATTAGGCGGTACAGGGCAATCTCAATATCAGAATCGAGTCTTAAATCCTCCATGCCGGCGGCAAAGAAGTCGACTTTGACCCCTGTTTTGGCAGAGAAGTCTTCACAATGCCGGAGCGCAGTCTGGGCTAACCCGAGCTGATCCAGGCCAATTGGACGTAAGGCATAGGCCAGATCTCTGACAGCCATTATGGCTCCATAGGCAATCTTGGAGAGCTTGGACACCCTTTGTCTCATAGCAGGAAGGGCTTCCGTCTGATCATCAAAAAGGGTGTCAATGCCGATTTTTAAGGCAGAAAGGTCTTGCCCCACCAGATCGTGCAGCTCACGAGAGAGTCTTCGCCGCTCGGTTTCTTGTGCCTTCATCAGTTGTCGGGAAAGAGTATGAACTTGCTCTTGGGCGCGCTTCCGTTCGATGATGTCTCTTATGCTGCCTTGAAAGACAATTTCTTGGTCATAGCAGTTTTTTAACGTACTAACACCTATCTCAACAGGTATCTTCTCTCCTCCTTTTGTAAGAAAGTAAGTTTCAAAGACAGGGACTTCTTCTCCTTGTAACATCTTCTGGATTCTTTCTTCTGTTGGGGATTTGGCACTTTCTGGGTATAGATCTTCCAGTTTCATGGAGAGAAGCTCTTTTTTCGAGTACTCGCTCAATTGAATCAGCTTTTTGTTCACATCCAAAAATCTTCTATCTTTAGAGAAAATGTTTATTGCATCTATAAAATTGTCAAATGAGGCTCTATATCTTTTTTCAGATTCGCGCAGTGCTTCCTTAAGCTTCTTTTCGCAAACCACCTTCTTAATAACACTGGGGAGCAGGGTAATGAAATCGGGGGTTTTTACCAAATAGTCCCAGGCCCCCTGTTTCATGGCCTGGACAGCAATATTCTCATCCCCGTGGCCGGTAATCATGATGACGGGGATAATATCCTTCTTTTCTCGATTTAAAGCTTCTAAAAACTCGATACCATTCATGCCGGGCAT
>JAUWHV010000126.1 GCA_030605675.1 Deltaproteobacteria bacterium
AATATTCCCGGCTTGTTAATGAAAGAGAGGCAGCGATGACTATCTGTAATGTTTTGGCTCTTCGGTACAGTGATTGTGAGAAGGAAATTGATCGGACTTCAGACCCCATAGAAATAAAAAAGCTTGAGGATGAATTAAAAATTCTGGAAAAAATCATGAAGTTTAAGAGATGTATGTAAAGGAAAGTTTGGCCTCCTTCACGACAAGTCAAAAGTAGTTTACACTTTGTTGATCTTGTATTTTGGCAGTGAAATTTTTTCTATTTTTTTTCAAGAGAGACCAATCCATCCCACGTCTCCCCAGGCGGATTCTCTCTATACTTCTCACATAATTCCAGATAAAAAAACGAAGGTCCGTCTTTGCTATGGATTTCCATTGACTTATTAAATCCTTTGATTGCCTCTTCCCAGGACTGCCTTCTGAAGGCATTCAGGGCTATGCTAAAAATCTCGCAAAGACCTCTTTGTTGTTTACTGGATTCTTCTATACGGCATATTAATTCGTATACCACAACAGGTTTTGATTTCCCAACCAAAAGGAACTTCCCAAGCTCTCTTGTCAGTAAACCATCAAGTTGATACAGCACCTCTTCCGATAACACTATTCGTGTACCCAGATATTTATTCAGGCCCTCTACCCTTGATGCCGTATTGACGATGTCTCCGATTGGAGTGTACTCATAATGGTTAATTGCACCAATATTACCAAGCAACATGTACCCGGAGTGTAAACCGATGCGAGTTGGAAGCTTCAAATTATCGTGAGACTGATTGAACCTTTGCACTGCTCCGGCAATATCAAGTGCTGTGAGGCAGGCCTGAGTCCTGAGAGCAGAATCAGGCTGTGCCGTGGCCCATATTGCCAACATAGAATCTCCGACAACGTCTGATACTACTCCTCCGTGCAGCTTTACCGGCTCAAATAAAGCCTCCCAATATTTATTCATAAAACTGCTTAGTTCTTTGGGCTCCATGTTTTCCGATAAAGCGGTATATTTTTCAGCGTCTGTAAACAAACAAGTCCCATAGACCATGTGGCTACTTGATTTGATATATGCCATGTTTTTCGCTAACTGGTCCACAACCTTGTCGGGCAAGTAATGTCCAAAGGCCTTTCTGATATTTTGACGTTCCTTGTTCACCTCAAAATATTTCCATAAGACAGTGCCGAAGTAAGCTACAGGCGCCTGGAAAAACAAAGGGATAACCAGCGGATACCAGCTTCCGGTGTACTTGAATTGATAATGGGCAGCAGCCAGATAAAGTAAGCTCAGGCCGGTCACACTGAATGCAGCAATGGCAGCGGGTAAGAAGAGACACACAAGCCCAAGCACTACTCCCCAGATGAAAATAAAGGCAAGATGCGCACGAAAATCGAGTGGCTGAACAGACATATCCTCTAACAGGTTTGCAAAGGCACTGGCTGCTATTTCAACGCCACTGATATCTAATCCGCTTGCCTGAGAAAAAACTGTATGGAAACCGTCTTTCTGTTCCGGCCATAAGCGCCTTGAAAGTCCAACAAATACAGCCCTGCCGTCAAGATCAAGTTGTTCTTGATATGTGGTCGAATTATCCCCGTGTTGCAGTAATTGATGATAGGAAATAGTTGTAACCGTGCCGGGAGGACCATAAAAATTCAGGTAATGACTTATGTCGCCTTGATACATCCTTATAAGTGATTTAAGGACCTGCCTCCTCTTTATGTCTACAGATAATGAACTTGAATTCTGAAGCTCGTCCAGCATTTTCTCTGCGATCAACGGGTTCTTCTTAAAGATATCTCTCAGAACACGGATAAGGTTTTCTACACCTTTTGACTTAATTATAAAGTCTTTGTTATGAGGCAGTCTATCTGCTTGAGATGGACTGACTCTTCCCAGCAAACGGATAAACTCATCGTACACATCTAACGCAAAAAACTGGAAAACCACGACCGGCAGAGTCGGCGCATCTCCGGCGCCTGTCTTGAACATCCAGTACTGGCTTAACTTGACAGGTACTTTAGGTAATGGAAAAGGTGCCGAGGCAACCGCAGATCCTGCAAGAGAAGGGATCGGTGGCACCAGTCTCTCTATATCCAAGTCTCCTGTATGCCGCCCCTCTTTATCAGTTAAAGAAATCTTCTCTTTTTTAAGGTATTCACATAGAATAACATTGCCTGCATTCTTGATCGCTTCGGCAAATAAATTGTCATGCTCAGGAGAGCGGGGTTGGTCGAAAGTCATGTCAAAGGCAATTACTGCAGCGCCTTTCCTGACCAGATTTTCAATCAGCCGGGCATGAAGAGAACGAGGCCATTTATCAGGCCTTATCGGCAGATTTAAATTATCAGCAGAGACCTTATCCACAGTCACTACTACTACTTCAGAAGGGGCTTCCCTCACCCCCCTCAGCTTGAACAATAAATCCAGGCCGATGTTTTCCTCCAGATCAAGACCGCAAGGAAACAGGGTTGCCGCCACCCCTAACAAGCCAATCAGCAAACCCACGATTAATGCCTTAGACAAGACGTGACATCCTTTTTATACCTAAACCGGATAAACCGGAACAGTGCCTAAAGTGAACTAAAGTTTGAAGTGCCTAAAGTTAAGGTATCGCTTCGCTCGATCTTATATTAACCGCGCTGAAAGCGCGCACCACAACTTTAGGCACTTTAGCTCACTTTAGGCACTTTAAACTCAGTTAACACGAAAATAATTATTAAGGTACTAAACGCTAATGGCTAACAGCTAATCGCTCAATTCTATAGATTGATGTTGTAACGGGCAATCTTGTTGAGCAGGCCCTGTCGTGTCAAACCAAGCACCCGCGCTGCCTGAGAACGGTTACCGCGTGTCCTCTGTAGAGTTTCAAGGACGATTCGCTGCTCGATTCGCTCGGTCACTTCCTTTAGTGTCCCATCAGTCTCCTGTATTAAAATACCCTTTTCCGATAAGGCGTTAGTTTTCTCTGAAAGGTGCTCTTCACTGATCTCCCGCTCCTTTCCTGCCAGGGTCACGGCCCTCTCGATCTCGTTCTCAAGCTCTCGCACATTGCCTGGCCAGTCAAACTGTGAGAGAAGATCCATTGCATGGGGCGTTAATCGAGCAGCAGGCCTTTTTAGCTTCTTGGCAAACTTTTTTAGAAAGTGAGCAGCTAACAGGGGAATATCCTCTCTTCTTTCCCGTAGAGGTGGAAGCGTGACCGGGAATACACTGACACGATAATAAAGATCCTCGCGGAAGTTTCCCTTTTTGACCTCTTCTTCAAGGTTGCGATTCGTGGAAGCAATAAGCCGTACATTTATATGGATTTGCCGGCTGCCGCCAACCGGCCTGAGTTGCCCTTCCTGAAGGACCCTGAGCAGTTTGACCTGCATGGCAGATGACATTTCTCCAATCTCATCAAGAAAGACAGTCCCTCCGTCAGCCTGCTCAAAAAGCCCCTTCTTGTCTGCAATAGCACCTGTGAAGGAGCCCTTTACATGACCAAAAAGCTCGCTTTCCAAAAGGTTCTCGGATAGTGCGCCGCAATTCTCCACTACAAAGGGCTTGTCCTTTAATGGGCCACTATAATGAATGACCCTGGCAATAAGTTCTTTCCCGGTTCCTGTCTCTCCCTGGATCAGCACAGAGGTTGTTGTGTCTATAACCTTGTCCAGAAGGCTAAAAACCCGGCGCATTGCAGGGCTTGAGCCAATGACCCCCTGGAGGTTGAAAAGGTCCTGCACATCCGACTTGAGCATACGATTCTCCTGCTCAAGAGAGCTGGCATATTGCTTGAGTTCCCCATAAAGCCTTGCATTCTCAATAGAGATGGCAATCGTTCCTGAAAGGATTTCCAGCAACCTTGCTTCCTTATCTGTGAATTCTCCTTCAAGCTTGTTTAATGTATAGAGGACCCCCAACAGCCCCTTACGAGTTCGCAATGGTATGCAGATCATGGACTTGGTGACAAAGTCTTCCTTGTGGTTGAGCCCTTTATAGAATCGGTCATCCTTGGAGACATCAGGAATGATGACCGGCCGATTCTCCCGCAACACCCAGCCGGCTACTCCGAGATGATCAGGAAACCGCATCTTTTGCATCCTCACATAATCTCTATCTTTTTCCTCTTCCACGGTCCGGATGAAATAGAACTCGTTCCGGTCCGCATCATGGAGAGCTATGGATGCGCCTTCTATATGAAAAACGGCTTTGATCTTGGCCATGATACTCCGGAGCATCTCATCCAGATCACGTATGGCATGAATCGATGTAGATGCCTCATATAATAGACTGAGATCTTCCTTTGTGAACGAGTCCTCTTGCCTTATTTCTTCCATCCGGTCTCTCCAGTCAGTTGTAAACAAAGAAGGTCCATCGCGGATTATACTGGGATAATCCACTCGAACAGCTATTAGCGCTTAGCTGTTAGCTGCTAGCCATCTATTTGAAAACCACAAACTAACGGCTTGTAGCAGCAACACATCTGGTCCATGGCAGTGAATCTGCGGAATCTTCCCACTAATCCGCGATGAGCCATAAGGAACCAATACTCTTAGAAAAACAGAGTGTCAACTGAATTTACACTAAATCTCTTAAAATGTATATCAGCTTGACAAAAGGCATGGCTCTTTCTTCATTTTTGAACGTACCTCTAGAGGCAAACGGAAATTAAATTATGTCAGTAAATCCGTAAGTTATAACTATTGCTCCTCAACATCTCTCCTCCTTTCTCCGGTCTGGCACAATATTCGCCTAATACCATTTTCAGTAAAACAAAAACAGAAAGGGGAGGTGATTAAAGTCAAATGTTTGTCAACTGCGATCAAGCCCTTGAAATAGCCAGGGCGCAGATAAAGCAACCCGAAGTTCAGCGAAATCTCGCGAATCCCTCTTGGAGTGATGCCTCCTTGGGGCAGCCGGTTTTAGTAGAGGATGTATTTAAAGCCCCATCTTATTGGATTGTTCCACTTCTGATTCAGGAGCAGGTAGCTGGATTTGTGAGGATACTGGGAACTGGTAAAATAACTGCCATCGGAACTTTTGTAGAAATCCGAAACAGCTAAGGACCCGTAAAGGAATAAGTCATTGGAATTCGCGCTCAGATTTAGGGATGAAGCTTTAGAATATCAGAGGCTTTCATGCAGTCATCAAGCAGCAAAAGCCTTTGGCCCCAGATCCCGGTCTTGCCGGTCAGGCACACTTCCCTGCTTTGTTCATCAACAAAACCCAAGTCTATTTTAAGCGCCGTTTCTACCAACGGGTCCTTCAGGTATTCGGCCCATTCGATGATTACTACGTTTTCTCCATTGAGATAATCTTCAAGCCCGATCTCAGTGATGTCTGCATGCGGACCAAGCCGGTAAAGGTCTACATGAATCAAGGGCAGGCGACCGTTCAGGTGTTCGTGGATTATGGTAAAGGAAGGACTTGTCACCTCCTTTTCCTCTATTCCAAGGCCAGAGGCTATTGCCTTGGTCAGACTTGTTTTTCCCGCTCCCAGATCCCCTGACAAAAGGAGGAGGTTCCCCGGTCCAAGCACCATTGACAGGCAATTTCCCAGGACATTAGTGGCCTCTATACCATTAAGTGTATACCGTAGCATCACAGTATGAGCCTTCGCTGATGAGCACAATGGCAACCCAGGCACAGCTGAACCCATATATCATGATACGTTTTCATTATGCCTTTAGATTAGCGCAGACTATTAGCAGTGTATTTTACTTATCTGTCAATCTTCAAATAGGTCTCTGATACAATCTCTTTTTCTTTTATAATACGATTACTCCCAATGGTTTTATACATCTTTAAACCATCCAAAAATGGATAAATAACCCCATCAGCAATTATCTTACATTTTGCACCAGTATCTTGGTTTTTAGATGTAATATTACTGAATTGCCACTCCCATAGCTCTTTAATCTCATCAATCAGGTCATCAAATTTTATAAACACGATATCATTATTTTTTCCAGTCAAGCCTTTATTAACATTTTGAAAATCAACATTAGAGATGATCCCTTGACCATTGTTAGATACATTAATCATATCTTTAATCATTTGCCGATCAACGGACACCATGCAAAAGCCTTTGTAAAAAACGTATGAAGGTTGAATGCCAAAGCCCGGCAGAGCAATAGTGTTTATTTCCAGATTTTCAAATTTTTCTTTATCCAAATCTATTCCCTTTTTTTGAACCGATAACTCAAAAAACTCTACTAAAGTTTTTTGGTTTTTTACCTCAAAAAAAACCGTCAGCTTTGGGATCGGGATTGGGATCGGGCCGCCGATATCAATATCCGTCAGGATAACTCCGAACTGATTGCCAAGGGCTTGGAGTATCTCATCAATTGAGCTTCCAAATTCCTTTTGAAATTCAGCTTCCCTAGATTCCCTTGTTTTATCATCTGCGAACATCTTTTCGGAAAAAATATTAAAAAGGGATTCAGTATCCATAGTATTAGTCCAGTAATAACATATGGTGTCCTCCGGGACCATTTGAATTGTCTTGTTTTCTCCGGGCTTAAAACTATAGACCTTAGCATAATCCGGTTCCATTTCGCACTTATCAAACAATACAAGGGCCTTATCATGCAACAGATCACTTCCATCATCATATGCCGCATATCCCACCGCTTTTATGCCCTTAAATGGGGCCAATGAGCGTTCTATGTCAGCTGGTTTCATCCCGTAAGGGTTAATAGATCGAGCTATAATCAACATATAATCACAGAATTTTTCGGTATTGTTATAGACAAAACTTCTGATCGATGTGGATACCAGCTTGTGTCGCAAATCCTGATAATTTTTATTTTCAGCTAACGACTCCTTCCGGTTTGCCTCGAAATGGATACAATTCTTAATAGAAAGACTGTCAAATGAGGTAATTAACAAACCATCAGCCAGGGAATAATAGATTGATAAATCGTTGTCGAGATTAAGATTTTTAATCTCATAGCCGCCATATTCTTCCACTTGGCCTTCAGACCCTTTCGCAAGATAACTTGTAACAAATTCGGCAAAGTCTGCATTATGCTTTGGCCTGGAAATGAGCACAATACTCCTGAGGGCCTTTTTTAGTTCTTCGAGTTTAGGATGATCAATCTTGGTGGGCAAAACAGCAATTGCCGTCTCTTGCCCAAAAAGTTCTTTAAAAAGCAAACTATCAATGGTTGAAGAAACCGATGATTCAATTTTTTTGTACTTTTCAATAACATCCTTGGGCACCTCAAGCTCCAACATGACTTTGGCCAAGTCAATCTCTTTAAGCTTTTGTCCAAATTTCCCCTTTTTGAAATCATCAATACCCTTTTCAAGATCAACGAGCTCTACCAATAATAAGGTGTCATGCGGCAACAAATCCGCAGGGATTAAACTGACATGATGCGGCTTTAAGTAGTACCAACTGCCTATAGCAAGTAAAACCACAACTACAATTACAACAAGAGACTTTTTCATTTTAACTCCTCTGGCGAAGCGACATTGTTGCAGAGCCTATAAGGACCCGTAAAAGAATAACTCCTCGGTTTCGCATCTCATCTTCAGGCCATGTTTGATCGATTTTCAATCATAAAACCAAGAGCCGATTACACTGCAAAAAGCCATCAAAACTTCAACGCCAGAGCCCGGCTTTTCCTGCGGAAAATGCCTTTCGCATCCGGCCAGGGTTCAAACAGTTCGCGCTCAGGCAGTCCAAGGTCTTCTTTGCAGCCAATCATCAGTGCGCCGCCGGGACGCAGGGCCAGCCACAGGCGTTGGGCTGCAGCGTGGCGCCGG
>JAUWHV010000104.1 GCA_030605675.1 Deltaproteobacteria bacterium
AGACTCTTCCTCGTCAATAGTACTAACATCTCTGATGTAATTAAAGACAGTGAATACATGAGGAAAAACGTGAGAGGCCTCAGTGTCGGAGAACTTGGATAGAATTACATGCTAAATGTCCCAAAAGCCATTCCCTTTTCAGCCTTTGTGATTCGAACCGGCAGGATCTGATTTTTAAGGTCTGCCCTATCTCTTCCGGTCTCAATCAGCACCGGGATATAGTTTGGAGTAAGCCCTCTCCACAGGCCGGTCTCTTTGTCTTGCTGCTCCACAAGGCACTCAAATATTTTTCCTACCTGGGAACGGTAAAAGGCCTGCTTTTTTTCGTTTCCCAGATTCCTGACAGCCCTGCATCTTCTCGCCTTTTCTTTTTTGGGTAGCATATCATTCATTGCCGCAGCGACAGTCCCGGGCCTGGGGGAAAATGGAAATGCATGGACATATGTAATGGGAAGTTCTGAGATCAACTCCATTGTCTTTTCAAAAGCAGGCTCATCTTCCCATGGGAATCCGGCCAGCACATCCGCCCCTATGGCTGCCTCAGGCATGGCAGCCCTCAGTTCCATAATAAGATTTCTGTAGTGGGAAGAGGTGTAGTGGCGGTTCATCAGTTTCAGAATATTATCAGAACCGCTTTGAAGAGGAATGTGCCAGTGCGGACAGAAATTTGGGGTGGAAGTTGCCCATGATATCATGTCCGGGGTGAGTTCTGAGGGTTCTATGGAGCTTAAACGAAATCTCAATTTAGGAAAGGTCGTGCATAGGCTTTTCAACAGGTCCAAAAGGGAGGTCTTTTCCAACAGGTCCTCACCATACATACCTATGTGAATCCCGGTAAACACCACCTCCTTTATCCCTTCCAGTATCATGGTCTTGACCTGTTTTTCCACCAATTCAGGGGCAAGGCTCCTACTCCTTCCCCGTGCGTAAGGTACAATGCAGTATGTGCAAAAGGAATTGCATCCGTCCTGAATTCGTACAAAAGCCCTGGTCCTTCCCATTTGGCGTCTTACAGTAAAGGGCGCGATGGTTGTAACCCTGGAAATACTGCCGACATAGAATTCCAGGCCGTCTTCCATCTCAAGGGCAAGGTCTACAAGTTGCGCCTTTTGGCCGTTTCCCACGAGACATACCCGGCCCGGAACAGCTTCCAGAATCTCCTGGGCCCCCACCTGGACATAACAACCAGTGGCTATGATTCGTGATTTTTTTCGGGATCGCCTCAGTCTTCTGAGTATCTGCCTTGACTGATAGGCAGCCCTTGAAGTCACTGTGCAAGTATTTACAACGTAGATATCAGCTTCCTGAGTGTAATTGACAATATCCGCTCCCCTTGAGATAAAACCCTCTGCCAGGGCGGCAGTTTCAAACTGATTGACCTTGCACCCGAGAGTGTAAAGGGCTACCCGCATATTGAACCACCGCCAAGTACCAGATCATCTTGATAAAAAACTGCGAACTGACCTGGTGTTATGGCCCATTGGTTTGAGAAAAAATGGACACGAACTTTGCCGGATTCCAGAAATTCCAACTTTGCCCGGCCCCCTGGATGACGATAGCGTATCTTTACTGTACATGGCTGTTTAAGGGCAATATCCGGGGACACCAGCCAGTTAATATCTTCCACAAGGAGTTCTCCTGCCCAAAGGCTATGCTCTTTTCCAACTACCAGCCGGTTGTTTTTCCTGTCCAGGGCAACCACGTAATACGGCGTTTTATCCGGGATACCGATACCCTGTCTCTGGCCTACGGTATAGGCGTATAGTCCTGCATGTCTTCCGAGAACATTCCCCTCCACGGTAACAATGTCTCCGGGCAGGTTATTGAAAAGGCCTCTCTTTTCCAGAAAGGTCCGGTAATTACCTTTCAAGAAGCAAATTTCCTGGCTTTCTTTCTGAACTAAAGGGCAAAGGCCTGTTTCAGCAGCCTGTTTCTTTACATCTTTTTTGGTGCGGTCTCCAAGCGGGAATATCAACCTCGGAATGGCCTCTTTAGGTATCTGATGCAGAAAATATGACTGGTCTTTTTTTAGATCTCTTGCCTTAAAAAGGCCTGTCCGGCCATTTGAAAGCCTCTTTATCCGGGCATAGTGGCCAGTAGCCAGATAATTAACACCAAGCGAGTCTGCCAGAGACAGACCAATGACTACCTTGATCCTGTTATTGCATATTACGCAGGGGTTTGGGGTTAGCCCTTTATTGTAGGATTTACTAAAATACGAGATTACCTCGTTCTCGAATTTTTCTGCTTCATTCAGACAGTGAAGTCTGATGCCGAGATGCTTTGCCACACTCTTTGCTGCAAGAAGACCTGTGCCGGAAAGTCCTTCCGGAAGAATATTGAGAAAGAATGCCTCAACATGCCATCCGGCATGAAGGAGATCATGGGCCGCAAAGGCACTGTCCACCCCCCCGCTCAAAGCTACTAGAACGGATTTATTGTTTGGCTTTTGGCTTTGAGCTTTGAGCTTTACGGCATCCTGCATCAGGCCAGGACTTTGTCCTTGCTGAATCGAATTTCCATGGCCCTCACAGGGCAGACTGCCACACAGAGTTCACACCCTGTACATTCTTTGGGATCAAAGATCACTTCCATAGTCTTTCGATCCATGTACAGTGCATGACTAGGGCAGATCCCGGTACAGGCACCACACTGGTAACATATGTCATCATTTCTGCGAATTTCCTGTTCTACGGATTTGACGCCGACACCCAGATCCTTCAGATAGCGAAGCCCCTCTCTTACATGTTTTTTGTACCCTGTGAGTTCAAGTACCATTAGGCCTTCCAGGCCAGGAAGTATTTTTGCCTTGAGTATGTTAAAGGACAGATCGTATTTACGACTGAGATTACAGATCAGGGGTTTATCCGTGACCTCTGGTGGAAAGCGTAGGACAAGGACCTTTGTGTACATATATGTTACTCCTCTGTCATTCCTGAATTGCATTTTCGCGGTACTGAATATAGGCGTCTTTAAAAGCAGTGTAAGGATCCAGTGCGGATTCTTTAAGGTCTTCGTATTCGCCGATGGACAGGGATGTCTTGTTAACCACTTCATATGATCTGGCGCCCAAGGAAATATAAAAAGGTTTTATATAGCTGACGGGTTGAAGTAAATAGTCACCCGCAAGTCCCACTGAATCACGCAGTGTAGAAGGGCCGAGAATCGGCAAGACAATGTAAAAGCCATTGCCGACACCCCAGGTACCCAGGGTCTGTCCCGTGTCCTCCGGCGGTGGGTTCAGCCATGGATACTTTTGGGCCGGATTGAAAAATCCAAGTATGCCGACTGTGCTGTTGAAAACAAATCGGCATGTACCCTGTCCGGCCCTCTTGAATTTGACCTGGAGGATATCGTTTACGAACCGCACAGGAAATCCGATGTTGTAAAAGAAATTTTTAACTCTAACACGAACCGGTTCAGGAGTAATAAATCCATAACCACGGGCAACGGGTTTAAGAAATTTGAAGTAAAAGAAGTCATTAAAGGCAAAAATGCCCCTGTTGAATCTTTCCAGGGGGTCACGTACATAAGGTACTGATTCCTCTTCTTCTAAGTCGTCTATCCATTCATCGTATTCATCCTGAAGGGCAGTCTCTTCGCCCGTGTCTGTAAATACGGACGTTTCCTGTGCAAAGGCCTTTGGAGAATCAGCACTACACCCGGCAAAAAAGAATAAAAATACCAGAGTGAAATATATTAAAGCTGTGCCGTTTCCCTGCAAGACTTCCCTCCCGTTGTTATGCATTTCCACTTTAACAGAGCGGCTTTCTTTGTTGGGGCTTCTTTCTTATTGACCTTTTCACGCAATTGCTGCAACAGGTCCTCCGGAGATTTTTTCTGGAGGATCTTATTGAATTGAGTCCGGTAGTTTCTTACCAGGCTCACGCCCTCGATAAAGACATCGTAACCCCTCCATTCTCCATATTTATAGACGACCCTGTAATTTATTTGAATCTGTTTGGATGCCGTTACTACATTGGTTTCCACTTCGGCCTTGTTTTCGGAAAGCATGGTTGCCTTGCCATAGACTACTTTTTCGTCGGAGTATTCCTGGATTCTGTTAAGGTAAACTTTTTCCAGAAGCCTGGTGAACAAATCAGAGAATTCATCCATCTGTTCAGGTGTAAACGATTTTCTCTCTCTGCCAAGCACCCTTCTAGAAATTTCATCATAATCAAAGAGTGTCTCCACAGTGGTTCTAAGTTTTTGACGCTGGACCTCTCTGGTCGATTCCTCTTTGCATGCAGGATCGCGCAGGATGGTAAGCACAGCGTCTACCGAGGTCCTGACAAAATCAAGAGCTCCATCAGCCGGAGTCGAAGCCGAAACCGGAATAGCAAAAAAGAGGATAAGTAAAATTATTATGGGTTGTCTTTTCATGTTGCGTTTCTTTGAATATTGGATCAAGTTAAACGCAGATTACACGCTCCCGAAAATATATTCACTGATCAGTTCCTCCAGGTCAATAGCTGATTCAGTTTCTGTAAGGGTCCCGCCAGGCTGTAATATAATATCCGAGCCGCCCGGCATGATCTTGATAAATTTGTCACCAATCATGCCGCTTGTTTTGACTGATGCTATGGCGTCGTCTGTGATTTGAACATCTTTATGGATCTTGAGTGTCACCAAGGCCATCTGTCTTTCCGAATCCAGGCCGATTTTGTTGACACGCCCAATCTCAACACCGGCCATCTCCACACTGCTATCGGTTTTCAGACCGGAAACAGAATTGAATCGTGCGTACAGGATGTAATTGTCGCCCCCGATGAGTTCCATCTTGCCCAGCTTGATGGTCAAATAGCCAACACAGAGAAGGCCGATAAAGACAAATATGCCT
>JAUWHV010000154.1 GCA_030605675.1 Deltaproteobacteria bacterium
TCGGACATGAGTGAAACAGATCAGAAGACAGCGCTTTTGGAGGAATTTAAACCTCAGAATATCCTAAAAGCCGAGGATTACGAATCATACATAGGACAAGAACGGGTGGAGGAGCTTAAGCGTCTTGCAGAACCCGTTATAGGGAAAGGATGGTCAAATGTTAACTCCACACTAATAGGTGGAGGAGTATCAGAAATACTTCGCAGTGTTATTCCTCTGGCCCGGGGGCTGGGAGTACAGGCCAATTGGTACGTGATAAGAGGTACT
The DNA here is from genome assembly GCA_030605675.1 of Deltaproteobacteria bacterium. Lineage (GTDB taxonomy): Bacteria > Desulfobacterota > Dissulfuribacteria > Dissulfuribacterales > UBA3076 > UBA3076. Next base: position 268 of record JAUWHV010000154.1, read on the forward strand.
GATGATTTTTTCAGTGTGACAAAGAAATTTCACAATCTCTTGCAGGGGGTTGATCAACCCATTTCCATGGAAGAAATCTTCGGAGCCTATCTGGATACGATAGATCGAAACGCCAGGAATACGTTAATTGCCGCTGACATGGTAGTAATACACGACCCACAGCCGGCAGCCATGATTATGAATGGTGTAATCTTCGGCAATACGCTGTGGCGGTGTCATATTGACACCTCGGCTCCCAATCAAATTGTGTGGCGCTTTCTTCTTCCATATATCAATCAGTGTGCAGGCGCAATATTCACCATGCCGGAGTTTGTTGGCCCAGGTCTCCAGGTTCCTCTGTATCAGATCTCACCCTGTATCGATCCGAAAAAGGAAAAAAACCATCAACACTCAGATAGCGAAGCATTAGATATCCTGACCCCCCTTTTTGACGAGCATGATGTGGACCCTGAACGGCCAATCCTGACAGCGATATCCCGATACGATATCCATAAAAACCAGAGTACCATATTGAAGGCCTTCAAACAGTTAAGGGAAGAGAAGAATTATAATTCACCCCCTTATCTGATCTTTCTGGGTAATACTGCAACAGATGATCCGGAAGGGGGAGCCGTGCTGGAGACGCTCAAGCAGGAGGCAGGTGATGATCCTGATATTCGGTTCTGGATTGGTGTGGAAAATAACGATCAGGTATTAGGTGCCCTGATGCATATTGCCCGGGGATTTATCCATATTTCCACCAAGGAAGGGTTTGGTATGGTAGTATCCGAGGCTCTCTGGCAGGGAACACCTGTTATTGGATCGAGAGTAGGGGGAATTACCATGCAAGTTCTGGATGGCTATACGGGCTATCTGGTTGATCCTATGGATGTTGAAACCATTGCTGCCAAAATGGCCCGTCTGTTGGACTATCCTGACGAAGCAGCCACCCTGGGCGTCCATGGGAGAGATCATGTGCGCAAACACTTTCTCCTGCCGGAGCTGATCCGGCATTATCTTATTCTTCTTCGGTTCTATTCAGGAGTGAGTCAAGAACTGCCTGAATTCAGATTAACCGATCTTGCCTACAGTGAGATTATCCATGCTATGAGACGTCCTCACCCACATTTACCAAGATTGTGAGTAGCCGTTCACGCCTTGAAACTTGAAATTAGAAATTGGGGAGAGATGAACGGCTTGAAATTAGAAATTAGAAATTAGAAAGAGGTTCAGAACACCGTAGGCTATCAGATAATACGATCAACAGCAGTACAAAAGCATGAAGGCCAAATTTCCAATTTCCAATTTCCAATTTCAACGTTCCGTGAACGCTTACAATTATGATAACAAATATAACTGCGTCAAACCGGAAAAAGTTATGCAGGTGTCTCAATCTAACTGTTAAAACTATCCAAGGCCTCTTTTTCCGAATCATATATAGCAAAGATCTTATTTAGGCGGGTTACTTCAAAGACCGATCTCACATTTTTCATTAATTCACATAATTTAATTTCCCCACGGGTTCCGATTGCCTTTAATGCAGAGATCAATACCCCCAGCCCGGAGCTGTCGATTAAATCAACACTTGATAGATTGATAACCAGATTCATATTCCCATTATTCACAAATTCAGCCAATTTGGATTTGAAATCAGTTGTAATGCCTGCATCAAGTCTGTTTTCCTGTGGTTTTATTACCAAAATCTTATTTTTTACAAAAGAATCTATTTTCATTTTGCACTTCCTTGGTTTGCTATTCTGCTTTTATGTCCTAATAGGACTTCACTATCCACTGGTCTCGATCAGCGCCAGTAACTCTGCTGTTTTCTCCTGCATCAAATCGACATCCCCTCTGGATTCCACGTTCAGGCGCAATACCGGTTCGGTATTGGAACAGCGCAGATTGAAGCGCCAACCATCCAGCTCCATGCTTATACCGTCGGTTTCATCTATGCTATGGGCCTGAGGTCCATAGACCTTTTGTGCGCGAGCAATAGCAGCTAAAGGATCATCCGGTCGCCGGTTGATCTCTCCACTGGCTGGATACAATGCGATACGTTCATTGAGCATGGCTGACAGTGGCTGTTCCTTCTGACTCATCAGTCCTGCAATTAATAGCCATGGGATCATACCACTGTCACAGTAAGCAAAATCCCGAAAGTAATGATGAGCGCTCATCTCGCCACCGTAAACCGCGTCTTCAGACCTCATACGTTCCTTCATAAAGGCATGCCCTGTCTTATTCTGTATGGGTATGCCGCCTGCACTGGTCACGACATCAATAGTATTCCAGGTCAACCGTGGATCGTGGATGATCTTTTCTCCCGGTTTTTTTGCCAGAAATGCTTCGGCCAGCAGACCTACAATGTAATAACCCTCGATAAAACGACCTTTTTCGTCAAAAAAGAAGCAACGGTCAAAATCTCCATCCCAGGCAATACCCAAATCAGCCCCTGAAGAGAGAACGGCCTTGCTGGTAACTGAACGGTTCTCCGGCAACAGTGGGTTTGGAATGCCGTTGGGAAAGGTCCCGTCAGGCTGGTGCTGGACCTTAATGAACTCAAAGGGCAAATAGGGCTCCAGGGCATCCATCACCGGACCTGCGCAGCCGTTACCGGAATTGATTACGATCTTGAGTGGTTTGAGTTTTGGTATGTCCACATAGTGCAACAGATGCCTGATATAGTCAGGCCGGTTGACCAATGCCCTGCGCTGTCCGGATTTTTTCACCGGGGAAAATAAACCCTGTTCCGCCAGCCGGCGGATATCATGAAGACCGGTGTCACCGCTTATAGGACGTGCTCCTTGCCGCACCAGCTTCATACCGTTAAAATCCATGGGGTTATGGCTCGCAGTTACCATGATCCCGCCATCCAGGTGATGGTGAAAAGTAGCAAAGTATACTTCCTCAGTGCCACACAGACCGATATCAAACACGTCCACGCCGCTTTCCATCAGGCCTTGGCTGAGGGCATCACAAAGAGACTCGCTGGAGAGTCGAACATCACGTCCCACCACTACCTGTTCAGGCTTGAGAAATTCAGCATAGCTCCGGCCAATCCGAAAGGCAATGTCCTCATTCAATTGATCAGGAATGCGGCCACGTATATCATAGGCCATGAAACAAACAAGATCAGCGCCCATATACATCCTCTAACCTTGTGATGTCGTCCTCTCCCAAATAGCTACCGGTCTGGACCTCTATCAACTCCAGGGGGATCACACCCGGGTTTTCCAGACGATGATTTACTCCCAACGGGATATAGGTGGATTGGTCCTCTGTCAGTAATAACACCTCATCGCCCCGGGTAATCCTGGCAGTACCTCTGACTATAATCCAGTGCTCTGCCCTGTGATGATGCATCTGCAAAGAAAGGATCCCGCCAGGTTTAACCGTGATCCGTTTTACCTGGAAGCGTTCAGACACATCTATGCTCTCATATGCCCCCCAGGGTCGATAGACCTTGCGATGGCTTATGGATTCCTCTCGTCCTGATGCCTTCAACTGGTTTACAATGGCCTTGACATCCTGGACACGGTCTTTATGAACAACAAGCAGGGCGTCAGGGGAATCCACCACTATCAAATCTTTTACACCCACGGCAGTCAGCAATCGTGATTCACTCCGCAGATAACAGTTGTTGACGTCCTTGGTCATCACATCCCCAAGGACCACATTTTCATCTTGATCGCGGGGACCCAGTTCCAACAAAGACGCCCAGGAACCAAGATCACTCCAGCCTGCATCTAATGGCACAACAACAGCACTGTCCGTCTTCTCCATGATTGCATAATCAACAGAGTCACTTGGGCACTCGGCAAACGCCTTGGCATCAAGACGCAAAAAATCCAGATCATGTACAATCTTTTTGTGGGCCGCAGTGCATGCATAGAGCATATCCGGGGCAAATTGTTCCAGTTCCTCAAGATAGCGGCCGGCCTTGAACATGAACATTCCGCTGTTCCAATAGTACTCCCCGGACTCAACATAATCCTGAGCTGTATCAAGATTCGGCTTTTCCACAAAACGATCCACCTGAAAAGCCGGATTGTCAGTATCCAGACGGTCGGACGCCTTGATGTAGCCATAGCCTGTTTCAGGTGCTGTAGGTATGATGCCAAAAGTCACCAGCTTTCCCAGTTCGGCTAACAAAGCACCGGTTTCAACAGCCTGGCCGAATGCCTGTATGTCGGTAATGACGTGATCAGCCGGCAACACAAACAGCACAGGGTCATCTTCCTGCTGTATCAGACTCAAGGCAGCACAGGCAACTGCCGGCGCGGTATTCCGCCCTACCGGCTCCAACAGGATGGATGGAGACTCCAGACCAATCCGGCGCATCTGCTCAGCTGCCAGAAAACGATGCTGATTGTTACAAACCAGCAAAGGTGTTTCACAACTTGGAAGACCGGACAGGCGTTTGATAGTTGACTGTAACAGAGTTTCATCTTCCACCAGTGAATAAAATTGCTTGGGATAAGCCTCACGAGATAGCGGCCAAAGGCGGGTACCTGAGCCGCCGCATAAAATTACCGGCACAATCATTGCTCGTTTCTCCATGGAAATTTTATAGGCAATGTTGAATGTTGAATGTTAAATGCTGAATTATGGAAGATGATTTAACCTAAATTAAGCGATTAGCTATTAGTGTTTAGCTTTGGAAAAGTAGGGCATTACGTTAATTAGAAATAACATCCAACGGGTAAAAATTTGTAATAGTAAAACATCCTGTAATCATTAAACTAATAGCTAACCGCTAAAGGCTAACCGCTTAATTTAGGTTTAAAAGACATATACCTTAATTCAAAATTCAAAATTATGAATTCAAAATTGTGTCTGAGCGGCCTTTTCGCTCAGACACTAATTGTCCGCAGTTATGACGTCCCCTTGCTCATAAAGCTTCTGAATAAAGTTTTCGGCCTTGAGTTCGGGATGAACGCTGCACCCTGGTCCTATTTTTATCCCCTGAGGTATTTGGGTTCGAATGCCGATTACAGCGAGTGCCTCGTCCTGTTTACCAATCACGGAATCTCTACCAATACTGACACCAAGGTCAGTTATGGTATTCTCAACTCTGGCTCCTGGTCCGACCTGGGTGTCGAAAAACAGTATTGAATCTTTTACCACTGCCCCCGTTCCCACATAGGCCCCGGGGAAAAGGATCGATCGAGCAACTTTTCCTTCAATTCTGACCCCGTTATAAATTCTTGAGTTATTTATTGAGCCTTGAGGGCCGATAAGCGCAGGGCCCCGATCTCTTATTGCCTCGTGGTCCAGGTTGGTGCGTACTTGCCAATCGGACAGTTTTATCTCGGGACGTTCTCCCAAGAGATCCATGTTAGCGGTCCAGTATTCCTCAAGGGTCCGACTGTATCCCCAATAGCCGTAAAATTTGTAACCATATACCTTATATTTGCTCATTATGGCAGGAAATATGTCTCTGCCAAACTCATGGGAGTCAATTCCGGCGTTTTCCTTCAGAGCTTGGTCCAGAATCTCCGTCTTGAACAGGTATATAGTCATGGAGGCCCAGTTCGATGCAGGGTGGGCAGGTTTTTCTAAATATTCCAGAAGACGGCCTCCTCTTGGGTCATCCTCAGAAATCCGGGCCAGGCCGAATCTGGATGAACCTGCCGGAGAAACCTGAACAAAGGAAGCAGTAACATCGGCCCCCATGTCCAGATGAAATTGAATGAGTTTCTGATAATTCATGTGATAGATATGGTCGCCGGATAAGATTAGTACAAGGTCCGGTTTGTGAGCATGGATAAAGTCAAGGTTTTGATATGCCGCGTCGGCTGTGCCCTTATACCAGTCTGAGGCGTGCAAGCCTTGAAAGGGAGGGAGAAGAGTGATGCCACGGTGTCTGCCTGTCATATCCCAGGATGCACCTGTCCCGATGTGCTCTATTAGAGATGAGGACCTATACTGGCTGAGAATTCCGACTCTGTCGATGCCTGATTGCATGAGGTTGCTGAGAGGGAAATCAATGAATCTGTACAGGCCTCCAAAAGGTACTGTGGACTTAGGCCTGAGGAAAGTCAGGACTCCAAGTTCATCAACCCTGCCGCCGGCAAGGACCATAGCTAAGATTTTCGGCATTTGCTAACCTGTGAATAAAAAGGTTACTTCCTTTTTTTAATTCAAAATTTAGAATTTAGAATCCAAAATTGTGTCTGAACGGCCTTTTCGTTCAGACACTATATAGACATTGAGTCTGTCACAGAAGAGGAGAATTCATCCGGCCCGTTACTGTCAGGTCCGCCTGCCGTCTCTTCCGCGGCTGCCTCCTCCATGGCTTCATCAACCATCTGGTCAAAGTCCTCGCCAAGGTCATCTCCCGCCAGACCTCCCATCTTCTTCATCCACTTAGCCATGCTCTTGGGATCATTTTCGTCGAAACCAGCCATCATTGCCGGATCTGCTAATTTTTCCAGTCTTGTCTCTTCGGAAAGGCGTACATTAACCCTGGAGATCAACTTGGTGACCGAGCTACTTCCACAGTGTTTGCAATGAGATTCAAAGTCGTCCCTGTTAAGGACCAGGTGAGAAGAGATCTTTCCACATTTTTCACAGCGATATTCGTAGATCGGCATGATTTACTTTCCTCCATGTGCCGGATTGTGTACACAATCCGTTTACGCAAGATGTTTAACTACCAAGCGAAGGAGCGTGTTTGTTGTAAATTTTTTGGCTGCACCCTCGGGCAAATCCTTATAGAGGACCTCTGCCCTGGCACTTTGCCTGTGTCCGCCGGCTGACCCTATTTTTCCAAAGACCCGGGCCGCCAGTTTGCCTGCATTTTTCTTGTATCCATCGCAGCGAAAGATGACTACCAGCTTTTCTCCACACTGGCCGGATATTATGACCCAGCCTATGTCATGAATATGTGCAAAAAAATCGGCTACCACGACAAGAATATCCGGATTTCCAACGCGGCCCAGATGGACATAAATACGTTTTTTGCTGGTTATCATGGTTTCCAGGGCGATCTTGAAATATTTCAGTTCTGATCGCCTTATATCAGCAGTCTCTATCTTATTCAGCAGTTGCTGATTGATCCGCTTAAAGAGGTATTGAAAACATAGTACATCAGATGGAGAGGTCTTTTTGGTAAAGTTTTGGGTATCGGCTTTGATGCCGTAAAAAAGTGCTGTTGCAAGTGCTACCGTAGGATTTATCTTGGCGGCCTTCAGGTATTCTGTAAGCATGGAGGCAACTGCTCCATATTCCGGCCGTATGTCTACAAAGGGGGCATCCCATCCATCAGTGACAGGGTGATGGTCTATTACCGCATTATAAGAAATTGAAGCCAGATCCGGATGGTGCGGGGGCTGGGAATCTATCAGCACGAATTTGGTGTATTGATCCTGCTTTGTCCCCCTCATGCGATACAGGGGAATTTTGAGAAAATCTCTCATCGCAAGATTATTTACACGCTTTATCTCATTATTGTGAACGATTGTTACCTCTTCCACTCTTCGACCGAGCAATCTTTTTACTGCCTTGGCACTGGCCATGGCATCCGGGTCAGCTACTATTACGACCAGTACGCGATCGTCCCGTTTGAAGATCTGCAAGAAAGAGCGGAGACGTTCTTTGTTAGAGAGCCTTTTTGTGATACGCGCACTTTGATCAGGAGATTGTGGCGAACCAGCTTTTTTGGGATCGTGTTTATTGTTATTATTAACTGAGTTTGTCATTTTACTATTACAAGAGCCTCATAAGGCATTTGGGTCTGCCGACAAAATAAGCACGGTTTGCATTAAGGAGAAGGAGCAATTCTAAATTAGTCAAGTTGATTAGTTCAAGAAATATTTGGCATCCCTCATTTACCAGTTTACACTTTTTTCGAAAAAGCGTGTATTATAGACTGGAAATCTGAAATTCGAAATCAGGTAACTCATTTACATCTTTGTATTTTTCCCAATTTCCAATTTCCAGTTTCCAATTTCACTGCCAAAACACAAGATCAACAGAGTGTAAACTACTTTTGATCTGTCGTGAAAGATGCTGAATATTTGTGTCTTTTATCTTGCTTCACGGTATTACATAACCCCTGGGGGTTATCATCCTGTCCTGCCACACAAAGGTCTGACTGTTTCCAACTATTATTGTAGTCTGCATATCAATATCCTGGTTTGCAAGGTCGGATAGTGTGGTAATAATAACAGTCTCTCCTTGTCTCATTGCCCTTCGAACTATCCCAACAGGGGTAGAAAATTTTCTATACTCCTTGAGTATTTTCACTGCTTCCTCAAGCTGTTTGATCCTGCGGCGGCTTCTGGGATTATAAATGACAACAACAAAGTCTGCCTGACCTGCAGCATGTAGGCGTTTAACAATAAGATCCCATGGGGTCAGGATGTCGCTAAGGCTAATCACTGAGAAATCGTGGGCAAGGGGAGCGCCAAGCCTTGAAGAACAGGCGTTTAGAGCTGAAATGCCGGGAATAATATTCACTTCAACCTGTGTGCCTTCCGGATGGGCTTGCAGGATTTGTAGTACCAATCCGGCCAGTCCATAGATCCCGGGATCGCCACTACAGACCATGGCCACGCGTTTGCCGGAAAGGGCAAGATCCACCGCGGCCCTGCAGCGATCAACCTCCTGCCTCATGCCGGTTGCGATGACCTCTTTCTCCGGACCTAAGATCGGGCGTATAAGGTCGATGTAGGTCTTATAACCGATTATTACGTCTGAAGCAGCTAAGCTGTCAAGGGCAACAGGGGCCATCCACATGGGATCTCCAGGGCCAAGGCCGAGAACGTCCAGCCTTCCAACTTTATGATCAAAAGAGTCTGATGCTATTATCATCTTATAGTTTTGGACTACTTCTTTATTATGTACTAAAAGTTAATTTTAACGTCCAAAGATAAATATTACACCAAGTCGCAGTATCAGCAAATGGCACTATGGAGGATCTCTTGCGAAAAGGCTTAAGGTGTTACCACTGGGTCTGGTTGGCGCTCATGGCTAAGTTTGGCTGGGATGTGGCTGGAACCTGGATTAAAAAAAAGAGGGCAAAAAAGGTAAACCACGAAAACGAAAAGAAAGATGCCTAAAAAAGCAATCATAAACTGGCATCCTTCATTCACCAGTTTACACTTGTCGAAACTGGAAATTCGAAATTCGAAATTAGGTAACGCATCTACATCTTTGTGTTTTTCCCAATTTCAAGTTTCAAATTTCAAATTTCACTGCCAAAATACAAGACCAACAAAGTGTAAACCACTTTTGACTTGTCGTGAAGAATGCCCATAAACTCCGTATTTATTTCAAATCATTTCATTTCATCAAATAACCCTTGAGCCGGATATCTTCCACTCTAAGCGGTGCAAGCTCAAGATTTAGACACCTGACTATTGGTTGTCTGTATTGCATCAGGATATTTTCTTGAATACCTGAGCTTATATCGATCCCCTTTAGTTCGCTGTAGATTGTGTCTCTGACCCAGGCCTCTTTTTTCCGAATTGCTTGCTTTGTCTTGGCATCAGAAACAATAAGTTCCACTTGCAATTTAAAAAAAATCATTTCCTTGTCCCGTTGCGCAGGGATAAGAAAAGGATCAAGATCCAAGGTTTCAAAATCACCATAATTGGCCAAGGTGTCCGGGATATCTTCTTTAACCGCACTGTGTGGCTCAAAAAACGGAGCCGAAAGATTCCACAGAAGCACAAGTCCCACTGTGAGTAGAATTCCCGACGCCCCTGTTATGGTCCAAATAATCCAAGATGCTTCGTTCGGCAGTTTGGCCTCCGCGGTCTCTTGTGGCCGGATATCAACCGGGTGATCTCCTTCATCCCATAATTTGTCTTCAGAAAGTACCACTTCAAAGTCATTTTCCAGTGACTCTCTTGCGTCTGCATCGGCCTGCGGACTATTATCACCTGAGTCCTTTACCGGTTTGGTGATTTCTAGAGATGGTCCTTCTTTAGAACCGGTTTTATCTTTAAAAATAGAAGTGTCTTGAGTCACAGCAATATATTATCAGGAAAAAATATTGTGGGCGTTCACAGGTTCAGGGGTCAAGGGTCAGGGGTCAAGGGTTCACTGAAAATTCGAACCGCTGATTCGTGAGTTGTGAATGGAGTGGGAAAGCGTTCTATAGACTATGGTGTAAAGGGAAACCGCATCTTGCCAAACCCTGAGTTTCTTGAAACCTCTATTGATATTTTTTCGATCCATGACTCACTTATCTCATGAATCATGTTATTTATCAACCTAATAAAAAATCGTAACCGTTCACGGGTTCAAAGGTTCATGGGTTAAGAGGTCCATGGTTTACCGAAAAATTGAACCGTTGATTCGTGAATTTTGAATGGAGAAGACATGAGAATAGAACGATTTACGGTTCTAATGTTATCCATCGATCTCCTCTGCGACAGAGGCTAAACGGACCCTAAGTCTCAACATGGCCTTGGTGTGCATCTGAGATATGCGGGATTCCGTATATCCCATGATTTCCCCTATTTCTCGCATTGTGAGATCCTCGTAGTAATAAAGAGAGATTACGATTTTTTCCTTTTCCGGGAGAGCGGTTATGGCTTTTATCAAAATTTCTTTGATCTCGGTTTTATTCAATAAGGCAAAGGGATTTATCTCACCATCGTCTGCTATTAAATCAAAAAGATCATTTTCATTATTATCCGGCATTCTTCTGCGGATAGTTTCAATGTCAAGGAAGGTCACGCTCTTTGTTTTGTCCAACAACTTGTGGAATTTTTCTGTGCTGATTCCCAATGCATCGGCAACTTCTTTGTCTTTTGGAGGTCGCTTAAGGTCTTTTTCCAAATATTCGTAGGTCTTTTCCAGTTCTGTAGTCTTTTTCCGTATGGATCTCGGGACCCAATCAAGGGATCTGAGTTCATCCAATATGGCCCCACGAATACGGAATTCCGCATAAGTCTTGAAGCGGATTTTTTTTGATGAATCAAATTTCTCAATAGCATCCATTAATCCAATGACTCCTGAGCTTATGAGATCATCTTGGGATATGTTCGGGGGCAGACGCATGGCGAGTCTTCCAGCAACGTATTTTATCAGAGGAGAATACATGAGGATCAGTTCTTCACGTTTCTCCTGCGTGAGTGATTGACCGTTGCCGAAAAAAGCATCAGTATAATCTTTTAGTGGTATTCTCGCGGTCTTTGCCATCACTCGCTTACATCCTAAGGAGGTGTTCCCAAAAATATTTGACGTTACCAACAGCATGGTTTTCCCTCCTATCATCCAAGATACATTGTGCCAAGTCCATAAATCCATTACTGGCTTCACATTCGGGAAATATTTCAAGAACCGTCTTCTGGTTTGATACAGCCATGGGGATAGCATCATCTTTTGGAATAAATCCCAAATAGTCCATGGACAGTAGCCCCAGAAAACGGCTGGCTATTGTTGACAATCGGCGGTAAACATTTTGCGCCTCCTGGCCGTCTTTAGTCCAATTGACCAGGATGGAAAAATTCCTGACGAGGTGCCTGTTTGCCAACACCTTTATAAGTGCGTAAGCGTCTGTGATGGAGGCGGGCTCAGGGGTCACTATTATTACCCTCTGCTGAGCCACAATATTGAAATATATCACATTATCGGAGATTCCGGCTGAGGTATCTATGAGCATTACGTCAAAAGAAGCACTCAATTCCTCCATCTCATTCAGCAGAAAGAGTTTTTCGGAATTAGTGAGTTTAGCAAGTTCGGGGACCCCCACGGCCGCAGGTAATATTACTACTCCCTCAGGCCCTTCTATAAGCACTTCACTGACGCTCTTTTCTCCGGAAAATACGTGTTTTATTGTGTGCTTAGGGGCAAGGCCCAGCATTATATCAATGTTCGCTAAGCCCAGATCGGCATCCAGTATCATAACCCGTTGTCCCAGCCTGGACATGGCCAGTGCCGTGTTTGTGACAATACTGGTCTTGCCGACGCCACCCTTTCCACTACTGAAAGACAGCACTCTTGGATATTTTGAGGTTCTTTCCTTCATTTGGACTAAAAAACCAGTTAGCGTATTCCTTGTTCCATAGCTGTTAATCTCCGATTCCTTTGGTGCTTCAGCTTGATTCATGAAGACATCTCAACCAGCATGTTTCTATTTCTTTGACCAGTTGAATTGAGAAGAAATGAAATGGCTCTGGGGGGGACGGGATAGAACTGAATCAAAAGCAATTGAAAACAGAAAAGCCCTCATTTCCTCTCCCCCTGTCATAATCTGATGTCTCAGTAAGTAGTCCAACCAAATTATGCCTACGTTTTAATAAGCAACACTTGTACCAAGGGCCTGGAGAAAAATTCTCCTTATATCTTAAGGAAATAGAAGTTAACCCTACACCCGCTTTACAATGAGCCGGATGTGATCTCTTGAACTGATCAAGCACCGAGCACAAACTCACATACTGTTAAATATTTTTATTAAGAAAACAGAGAGTTGCGTTATTGAAGCCGTCTCTGGCCCCGCTTTACGGGATAAGATAATAAATGCTTTTAATAACAGATAAACAGGTGAGTAAGCGGATACGGAATACGACAAAAATACGGATGAGATGAACCTTATATTCCCAAGGTCAGACTGCAGGATACAAAATTATAGTCAATATTTTGACACAAATGGACGCTCGACAAGAAAGATGACAATTTTTTGTCATTAGGTTTTTAGTAACCTTGAGCCTTTGAACCCTGAACCCTGAACCCTGAACGGTTACGGTAATTCTAATATGCGGCTTGTGGATATGTCGTGGACAAATGGAATCCTTGCTACATGGCCCCCTGCGTTCTTTACTGTTTCGGTCCCTACTATGTCTTTCTCTTCCCAATCCGCCCCCTTGACTAAAACATTTGGAACAATGGTCTGGATAAGGTTAAAAGGAGTAGGATCGTTAAAAATCACCACATAGTCCACAGCGGCAAGTCCAGCCAGCACATGGGCCCTCATTGCTTCGGGGTTTATGGGGCGCTCCGGACCCTTGATCTCTCTGACTGATTTGTCGCTGTTCAACCCAACCACCAGATAGTCGCCCAAGTGCCGGGCTGACTCCAGGTATGAGACATGACCTGCATGCAAGAGATCAAAGCATCCATTGGTAAAAACCATCTGCTGGCCGGCCTTGCGTCTTCGATTGACCGCGGTATTCAGAGAAGGCAGGTCCAGTATCTTCGAATTAGCCTTTGGCCACCAGGACCTTGGTGCACATGCAGTAAAGAAGTCCTGCCGCGCAGAGAGTATTTCATCCATATCCAGCTCAGCCAAGACGATTGTTTCTCCGTCACAGGCCTTGGCAAGGATTTCCCCACGGGGTCCTATGATCTTAGAACCTCCGCCGAATTCCGTGCCTCCAATCATGCCCCAGGCGTTTGCACCAGCCACAAAACATTGGTTCTCAATAGCCCTTGATTCCATCAGGAGCTCCAAGTGATGTCTTCGGCTAAGCGGCCATAGGGCCGACAAAAGCACTAAGTCCACCCCTTGATATACAAGATAACGGACAAGTTCCGGGAAGCGCAGGTCAAAACAGGTTATCAGGCCAAGCCCCGGCTCGGTTTTTCTGAGAGGTATCCACAGGGCAGCAGGGTCAATCCCGGGGCTAAAGACATGATCCTCTTTCATGGGGGCAAAAAGATGTATCTTTCTATATGTATGAAACGTCTTATCAGGACCGATCACATAGGTAGTATTAAAGAGCTTCTCCCCTGATTCCTCTGTGGCTAATTCAGGAAGTGTACCGACTATGTGGATTCCATTTGTTTCTGCTAAAATTTTAAGTTTGAACAGGAGCTCGGGGATTTCATGGGCCAGGTATTTGTCAGCTTCACTGAGAGGACCTGTTGCCCATAGTTCAGGAAGTAGAAGTAATTCCGCTCCAGCCGCTGCAGTTTCAATGATTGCGGATTCAACTTTCTTCCAGTTGGCATGGATATCTTTTTCCCTGGGAGTGAACTGGAAAATCCCCATTTTGAAAGTTGAAATTGACTGTTTCATGCTTGAACAAGACACCCAATCACTAAATTTTTAGCCACAGACCTACATGGACAATGCTGAATGTTGAATGCTGAATGTTGAATTAAGGTATATGTTTTTTAAATCTTCTTCCACAATTCAGCATTCAGCATTCAACATTCAGCATTTATTATACGGAATCATTCACTGGCCTACTCTCCAGTCCAAGGTCCTTTCAATCCCTTCAGAAAGAGCTGTTTTGGGCTTCCAGCCCAGCACCTCCTTAGCCAGATCTACCTTTAGGCAACTCTTTTTAAGATCTCCAGGCCTTGCAGAGGTCCTGTTTGGTATCCTGAGAGAG
>JAUWHV010000128.1 GCA_030605675.1 Deltaproteobacteria bacterium
CAAGGTCCAGGACAAATTGGAGCTTGATTTTGATATCCTGTGGGTGGAAGGAGAGATATCAAACCTTCGACAGCCTTCATCAGGCCATTACTATTTCACCTTGAAGGATAATCGGTCCCAGATCAAGGCTGTGCTGTTCAAGTCCCAGGCTGCACGCCTTCCTTTTGATCCGGAGGACGGCCAGTACGTGATCTGTTTCGGGAGGCTCAATATCTATACCGGCAGGGGCGATCTCCAATTGGTGGTGGAAACCGTTGAACCTAAGGGAGAGGGGGCCCTTCAACTGGCCTTTGAACAGCTAACGGCCCGCCTGGCAAAAGAGGGGCTGTTTTCTTCTGAGTACAAGCTGCCGCTTCCACTGCTTCCACAAAGGGTCTTTGTCATCACATCTCCTACCGGCGCGGCAATCCATGACTTTATCCGGAATGCCAGGGAACGCTATCCAGGGGCAAGCATCGTACTCTGCCCGGCAAGTGTTCAGGGAGAAGGGGCTTCCGGAGAAATAATTGATGCCCTGAGAATTGCCCAACATGTTGCTGAGGAAGGTGATGTCATACTGCTCACTCGAGGAGGTGGCTCGCTTGAGGATCTCTGGGCCTTCAACGATGAGACCCTGGCCCGGGAGATTTTTAGTTGTACCATACCTGTTGTCTCGGCAGTAGGCCATGAGGTCGATTTCACGATTTCAGACTTTGTGGCGGATCACAGGGCCGCCACCCCCACTGCAGCGGCACAGCTCCTTTTTCCCCGCAGGGAAGAGCTGATGGACAAGGTCGCAATCCTTATCAGAAGAATGATCCTTTCAAGTCACAACAGGTTAAAAATCAATCAACAGGCGGTTCAATTACTCCGTCATCAACTCAAGGATCCCAAAAGAAAACTTGTGGAGCAAAGACTTCGTCAGGACGATCTTAATGCCAGGCTGTTGAGAGTCATGCAAGAAAAGATCGTTTCCCGGTCCCGGGGATATCTAAACCTGCGTGAAAGGCTCGTGGTACACGAACCGGGAAGACAGCTTGCCCTGGCCAAAGCCGAATCCTGCTCTCTGTCGAGGCGTTTGGTCCGGGCCGGATCGGTCTCTATTGAGAGGAGACGCCAATCCTTTGCTACATTGTCCGGAAAACTAAACGCAGTAAGCCCGCTTGCAGTCCTTGCCAGGGGCTACAGCCTGGTTTACCGGATATCCGGAGGGGAACTTATAAAACGAGCTGATCAGGTGGCAGAAGGTGAACGTCTCCTGATAAGACCTGAAAATGGTGCTATACTCTGCAAGGTATTGTCCACTGGAAAAAACCAGGACAAAGTACTATCTGAAACTAAATTGAGCGATTAGCTGTTAGCCATTAGCGTTTAGCTTTGAAAATTTAGATGATACCAATAAAACAAAGATTTCTCTCATACCTGCTCATGTTTTTTATGACGTGTTTTTTTTCCATCTGGAGCTGCAACCTGGAGGTAGAGGCTGGATCGTATCCGGTTTTGGTAAGTATTGAACCTGACAAGATTCCTCTGGGAGGCATCGCACTGGCCACCATAAAAATAAATGACAAAATAAAACTCCTTGATGTCAAGTTTCTTGGGAAAAAAATCCCATACCACCTTGACCCGTCCAGCCGGGATTACTTTGTACTCATTGGAGCAGGTCTTGATTGTAAGCCCGGAACCCATATCCTGACTGTCAAATGGCAGGGGCCTGATGGCCCTGACCTTTATTCCCACGAAGTCCGGGTAATGGCAAGAACCTTCCCGGAAGAACGTCTTTCCGTACCGGAGCGCATGGTGGAATTTCCCCCAAAAATCCTGGAACGAGTGCTAAACGATCAAAAAGCCGTAAAAGAAACATGTGACAAGATTTCAAATAATCTTTACTGGAAAAGGCCTTTTATTTGGCCTGTTAATTCCAAAATTCTCAGTCAATTTGGATTCAGGCGGATATTCAATAATAAGCCCAGAAGCCCTCACTCAGGAGTGGATTTAAGGGCCCCTGAAGGCACTCCTATCCTCGCCTCCAATTATGGAAAAGTAGCCATGGCCAGAGACTGTTATCTAAGCGGAAAGACTGTTATCCTTGATCATGGCAAAGGCCTTTACACCCTTTATGCGCACCTTGTCAGTTATAAAGTCAGCGAGGGACAAGAAGTGGAACGAGGCCGGGTTGTTGGTCTTGCCGGGTCCACCGGACGGGCCACCGGGCCGCATCTCCACTGGGGAGTGAGCCTCCTGGGCAAGAGACTTGATCCTGCAGAACTGATGGCCTTGCTTGGCACCTGAGTCGTAACCGTTCAAAGGTTCAAAGGTTCAGAGGTTCAGGGTTGAAAGGTTCAGGGGTTCAAATGTTCAAGGTTCGCCGAAAGCTTGAACCGTTGATTCGTGAGTTCTGAATGGAGGCAACCCTGAACCTGTGAACACATATGACTGTTGATTTTTGGAGTATTCCATGGCGGACAAGATAAGTTCTTCGAACACAGAAAAGGCGTTTTCAGAACTCAGGTCGATTGTGGCTCGCCTCAGGGCACCTGATGGATGTCCCTGGGACAGGGAACAGACCCCTTCTTCTGTGAAAAAATATATCCTGGAGGAGGCCTATGAGCTGTCAGAGGCTATTGACGAGAAAGACCCGAAGCCTGTAGCAGAGGAATTGGGCGACCTCTTTTTCATGATGCTTCTGCTCGCGAACATATACGAAGAGGCTGATATGTCTTTTCTTGATCAGGCCTTTGCGAGCATAGGCCAAAAGATGATCAGACGCCATCCCCACATATTCGGGGATGTGAAGGTTAACAGCATAAAAGAGGTCGCAGCCAACTGGCAGGCAATAAAGGCCGGAGAGGCCGAAGAAAAGGGAGAAAAACACAGTGTCCTGGGACACCTGCCCAAATCATTGCCCGCGCTTCAAAGGGCTTTTCGAGTTGGAGAAAGGGCCTCCAGGGTAAGCTTTGACTGGATCAAGGCAGAGGATGTCTGGGCAAAAATAGCAGAAGAAGAACAGGAGCTCAGAGAGGCCATTAAGACCAAATCCAAAGAAAATATTGAGCATGAAATAGGAGATCTCCTGTTCACTGTTGTCAACATGGCCCGGCTGCTGGAAATCAACCCGGAAGATGCGCTTCAAAAAACCAATAGCAGGTTTGTAACACGTTTTCATATCATGGAGGACATCATCAGATCACAGGGAAATGAACTCGCCAAGTGCTCTATTGAAGAAATGGATGAGGCCTGGTCTGAGGCAAAAAAGCTGTAATTAAATTTGTAACTATTCAGGTGAATAGACTGAAGGTAGAAGGCTAATAGGGACAAATCATGCGTGATCACATCCTTAGGTGGATAGGCTAAAGACTGAAGACTGTTAGGGACGAAACTTAGGGCGTTTGAGCGTTGCAAAATGCTTGAAATCCTTCAGCCTTCAGCCTTCAACCTTCAACCTGAATAGTTACTTAAATTCAAAATCAACTGGTTCTGAATCCGCATATGACAGGATACAAAGGCTTTTCCCGCAAAAAGAAATTCTGGGTCTGCCTCCTCGCCCTGGGGACTTCTTCCGTATCGGTTCAGCTTATAATGATCCGGGAGGTCATGTCCACCTTTGGAGGCAATGAGTTGGTCATAGGCCTCGTGCTTGGGGTATGGCTCCTGTTTACAGGTCTTGGCAGTGCCCTTGGCGTGCCCATAGCCAAAAGGGTAAGGCCGGAAAGGGCGCTTTTTGCAGGTCATATCCTGGTTGGAGTGTTACCTTTTTTCCAGATTGCGGCTGCACGAGCCCTCCCGCTCCTCTGGGTACGGGGCGAAATGCTTGGCCTTACTTCGGCCATTTTTTCAAGCACCTTGATCCTTATCCCCTACTGTCTCGTCGCAGGCGGGATGTTACCCATAGCAGGGGCACTGCTCAAGGGTAAGCATACTACGAGCAGGGTGTATATTGCCGACACACTGGGAGATATTGCCGGCGGGCTCCTGTTCAGCCTCGTCCTTGTTTACACCCTCTCCCACTGGGATAGCCTGGTGGTCCTCGGGCTGCTGAACCTGCTTGCCGGTGCCATGATGACCTCATATGCAGGCCTTCCGGTACTGGCTCTGCTGGGGCTCGGCATACTGGCAGCCAGGCCTCTTGATCCGTCCACGCTTTCGTTCCGCTTCCCCGGTCAAGAACTGATCGTACATAAGAACACACCCTTTGCACAACTTACGATCTCTAAGACCGGCGAGCAGATCAATGTCTTGCAGGACGCAATCCCTTTGTATTCAACCGGCGACCTTGATATGGAGTCTGTGGCCCATCTCCCGCTCTGTCAGCTTGAACAAGGGGCCAATGTCCTTTTAATCGCAGGAGGGGTCTTTGGAACCATTGAGGAAATTGTCAAACACAAACCGAAGCACATAGATTATGTCGAGCTTGATCCTGCTATTCTTGAACTGGATAAGCTGATTGACAAGGGCCTTTCCTATCCCTTTGTCCAGGTACATGTTGGTGATGGACGCCTCTTTGTAAAGCAGGCAGAAACAAAATACAATGCTGTTATTGTAGACCTTCCGGACCCGGAAAACGCGCAGCTCAACCGTTTCTACAGCCAGGAATTTTTTCATGAGGTAAAATCGATTCTCACAGATAACGGGATACTTGCGTTCACCCTTGTGGGTGCTGAAAATTATCTTGAAGAAAAGGGGCTGGCTGTAAATCGGTCAGTTTATGCTGCCCTGAAAACTACCTTCAAGCATGTTTTGGTCTTTCCCGGAATTACCCATTATTACCTGGCTTCCGATGCGCCTTTGACGACCGATATTGCAGGGGTGCTGGCCAGGCGCAAGATCGTGACAAAACGCCTCGTGGATTATGAACTGCCCAGCATGACAGACCCATTCCGTCTGGACATTCTCAGTCGTCTTCTTACTGAAAAAAAGGTCTCACCAAACAGGGACCTCTCTCCCTCTGCCTTCGGGCACCTTCTGGACATGTGGATGAAGAAATCCGAGAGCCCAAAGACGCTTCAATACATCATGTTTGTGTCGATCCTGGCATTTGCGGTCCTTGTATGCCGCAGGGATATGCTCCGTTTCACTATTATGACCTCCGGATATGCAGGCATGGCATTTGAATTATCCCTTCTCCTCCTGTTTCAGGTCATATACGGCTATGTATACCTGCGAATCTGTATCTTTATAACCCTTTTTATGATAGGATCCGCCCTGGGTGCCTTTGTATCCGGAAGAATAAAAAAGGACACTCTTTGGCAGGTACTTGCCACTGAATCGGCCCTTATTGCACTGGCTGCGCTGGCCTGCGTGGCGACCCTTGCCGGGGTTGGTGCAAAGAGCCAGTTTTCTTTGTTTGCCATGCAGTATATGGTGATTCCATCTCTGATCTTTCTTGTAGCTGCTGCAGCCGGGTGTCAATTTTCCGCTGTATCTCGCATGGCCCGGGGCACAGGGGCGGAGATTACAGGACGCCTTTATATGGCAGACCTTGCGGGTGCAGCCTGCGGTACAATATTGACAGGACTGCTATTTCTCCCCAAAATAGGAATCATAGGCGTTATGGTCTCAGTGCTGATAATCAAAGGGCTTAGTCTTGGGTTAAATATATGGCAGAGGAAATGAAAACAACCCGCAGACATTTCATAAAGACAGCCTTTTGTGCAACCTGTGGCACTTTGCTGTTTCCATGGGAGTGTGCATGGGCCAAAGACCATTTTTCTTCAACAGATCCCCATGTAAAGGAAGCATATTTCTATAAACAGCTCGCCAATGGCACGGTCCAGTGCAGCACATGCCCCCATGAATGTGTGGTTCT
Organism: Deltaproteobacteria bacterium; assembly: GCA_030605675.1. Classification (GTDB taxonomy): domain Bacteria; phylum Desulfobacterota; class Dissulfuribacteria; order Dissulfuribacterales; family UBA3076; genus UBA3076. The sequence goes on from JAUWHV010000128.1 coordinate 5,786, forward strand.
GCCCGGCAACCGCGGAAGGTGTCGCACAAAAGTCAACATCGAGGGAAAACTCTTTTCCATCTCTTATGGTAACCCTTGCGTGGTGCATGTTGATCCGGTTGAGAAAAAGCCGCTTCTGCATTTTTACCCAGGGAGCAAGGCATTTTCTCTCGCAGTAGCCGGTTGCAATTTTCGCTGCCTGAACTGCCAGAACTGGGAGATATCTCAAACCAGTCCGGACAAGACCCGTAATTACAACCTGCCCCCTGAGGAGGTCGTCCTGGGGGCCTCGCAATACAAATGCAAGAGCATTGCCTATACATACGCCGAGGCCACAACTTTTTATGAATATATGGTCGATATTTCCACAAAGGCGAAAGGGGTGGGGATTAAGAATGTCTGGGTGAGCGCTGCATATATTAACCAGGCCGCCCTGAACAGGCTGTGTGATGTGATCGACGCAGCCAGTGTCAATCTGAAGAGCTTCTCAGACAAGATCTACTGGGATCTGAACGGCGGGCATCTTGAACCGGTCCTTGAGACCTTCAAGACCCTGCACCGGCGAGGCATCTGGATGGAGATTATCAACCTGGTTATTCCGACCTATACGGACAACATGGAAATGATTAAAAAGATGTGCGGGTGGATTGTGGATAATCTCGGACCTGGATATCCCCTTCATTTTTCGCGGTTTTACCCACAGTATAAGCTTGTCCATCTGCCACCTACACCTGTAGAGGTCTTGGAACAGGCCAGAGAGGTGGCCTTAAAGCAGGGGCTGCATTACGTTTACATTGGCAATGTGCCCGGTGGATGTGACAAGACTGTTTGCCCTGGTTGCAAGCGTACGGTGATTCAAAGAAGGGGCTACACTCTACTGGAAAACCATGTGGAACACGGAAAATGCAAGTTCTGCAAAACCTCAATCAGTGGCCGGTGGGATTAATGAAAATGACCAGAACTGCAATTATGACCTTTGTATTGGCATTATTCTTTGGATGGCCCTGCAACTCCTCATTCGCCTCTGACAAAGCAAGTCAAACAATACGGCCACCGGCGGTCGCCGGCCTATTTTACCCGGATGACCCTGAAGAGCTTCGTAAGACAGTCAGGACCCTTTTAAGAGATGCCCCTGATGTTGACATTCAGGGAACAATCCGTGGGCTGGTCTCTCCGCATGCCGGATATATTTATTCGGGTATTGTCGCTGCTGCAGGATACAGGCAGATAGCCCCTTCCACCAGAACTGTAATACTCATTGGCCCGAGTCATCGATTTCCCTTAAAGGGGCCGTCCATTCCTTCAGTGACAGCCTATCAAACTCCCCTGGGGGATGTCCGGCTGGCACAACTGGCTTTCAAGCTCCAAAAACTGCCTATTTTCGAATCTGTCCCTGAGGCTCACAAGATGGAGCATTCCCTTGAGGTTCAGCTCCCCTTTCTACAGGTGATGCTGAAGGACTTTGAGATTGTGCCGATCCTGATAAACAACGGAGAGCCCAAGGCCCTTGCTGAAGCGATCGCTCCACACATTGACAACGATACTCTGATAGTGGCAAGCACGGATCTTTCCCACTTCTACCCTTACGAAAGGGCGGTTTCCCTGGACCGGATCTGCACCAGCGCCATCACCAACGCCGAGTTTTCCCGTATGCCGCTGTGCGAGGCCTGCGGTAAGCAGGCAGTTATGACTTTGATGCATATTGCCGAAATCAAGAACTGGGACGCAAAATTGATCGATTACAAAAATTCCGGCGACACTGCAGGAGGCAAGGACAATGTTGTGGGATATGCGAGTATTGCCTTTGTGGATAGAAAGGAGATGTCAAAAAAAATGAAGGAATCCATATCTGCCCAGAATAAAAAGGCCCTTCTCAGGCTTGCCCGCTCTGCCATTGAGGCAAAGCTTGTGAATGGCGTCAAGGTGGAAAGGCCAGGGACCTCTCCCATTTTGAAAGAAGACAGGGGCTGTTTTGTCACATTACATAAACATGGGCAACTCCGGGGATGCATCGGAACCATAGAGCCTGCATGTTCCCTTTTTGAATGCGTGGAAAAAAATGCCCAAAACGCAGCTTTCAGAGATCCGAGGTTTCCGAGCTTGAGTGCAGAGGAGCTGTCCGATATCGATATTGAGGTGAGCGTCCTATCCGTACCGGAGAGACTGAATTTCAAGAATGGAGACGACCTGAAGCGTCAGCTTCGACCTAAAGTTCATGGAGTGATT
>JAUWHV010000162.1 GCA_030605675.1 Deltaproteobacteria bacterium
GGGAAGGCCAGTGGGTTCCGCAGGGCCCACTACCAGCCACCGAATGGATGCCTATACACCCCGCATGCTGGCTGAAGGCGTGCTTGCCACAATGGGAAAGGGAAAGCGCTCTCTGGAGGCGAAGGCCGCCCTGAAAGAACACGGGGCCGTGTATTTTGCGACAATAGGGGGTGCAGGGGCCTATTTGGCGAGCCGCATAGAGTCCTGCGAGCTAATTGCATTTCCCGAGTTGGGTCCTGAGGCCCTGTACCGGATGAAGGTTAGGGACTTTCCGGCCATTGTGATCAACGATATAATGGGTGCGGATTTCTATGAGACTGCAATCAAACAACATAAAATCTAGGTAAGCGTTCACAGGGCACCGCATCTGCTTTGTTGTCGGGCACTTGAAGTACAGGAAGTACGTCTGCGTATCCTCCGCCTCGCATCTGCAGCACCCTGTAAACGCTTACAGTTCGGTAGTTTGTGGTAAAACGGGCGTTGTAATCCCGTGATTACGGTTACGAATTATGGTATGTGTCAAGGCTTGAAACTTGAAATTGGAAAGTAGAAATTTGGGTAAAGGAAACAAAAAGGTTCAAAATAAGCTTCCCCTGGGCATATGCCTTGTAAGCGGAGGGCTCGATAGCTGTGTTACTGCTGCTATTGCTATACGAAATTGCCGCCCGGCCTTTCTTCATGTAAACTATGGCCAGCTTACCGAAGAGCGAGAACTCCTGGCCTTTGATGCAATAGCTGATCACTATGGAGTTAAGGACCGCTTGAAGGTCGATATGTCTTATCTTAAGTCCATAGGTGGCTCCGCCCTTACAGACCCGGCAATACCAGTACCGGAAGAGTCCCTTGGGGAATCAGGAGTTCCGGTAACATATGTCCCTTTCAGGAACACCCATATGCTGACCGTGGCAGTCTCCTGGGCAGAGGTGCTCGGAGCCGGTTACATATACATGGGGGCCACAGAAGTGGATAGCTCCGGCTACCCGGACTGCAGAAAATCCTACTTCGATGCCTACAAATTGCTCATAAAAGAGGGGACCCGGCCTGAAACGAAGATTGAAATTATTACTCCATTAATCGATTATAATAAGGGGATGGTGGTAAAAGAGGGTCTGGCCTTGAAGGCCCCTCTGCACCTCACCTGGTCATGTTATCAAAATCAAGATGTGGCATGTGGGAAATGCGATTCCTGCCTTTTGCGAATCAGGGGCTTTGCCGCAGCAGGAGTGCCGGATCCTATACGATATGCTGATTGAGGAATTGAGGAATTGAAGGATTGTAGGATTGAATACGTTTTATTGATTTTAATCCCTCAATCCTTCAATTCGAAATTCCTGAATTTATGGTTTTTATAGTTATGAAAAAAGTCTTTTCCTGTAAACTTTGCGGCCACTGTTGCCATGGAGAGAGCACTGTCTCCCTGTCTCAGGCGGAACAGAAGGGCATAGCTTCCTTTCTGGGTCTTGATCCGGCCGACTTCCTTCGGGAGTTTTGCGTGAAGAAAGGTAACAGGATAGAAATGAAAATTGTTGACGGCCATTGTATCTTTTATGGCGATGATGGGTTCTGTAAGGTCCACGAGGTCAAGCCCTTTCAATGCAGGAGATGGCCTCTTCACCCGAGCATACTCGGAGATCAGAAGGCATGGGATGCCATAAAGGCCGACTGCCCGGGTTTTGATGAAGACGCATGCTACGAGGATGTCTGTGAGCTTGTTAGGAGAGTTAATAATGGATATTGAAAGGCTCAAACAACTAGCCTTTGTATGCTGCCCCTTTGATTTACTGGTAAATAAGCACCTTCCCGGCCTACTGAAAGAACACATTAACCCCGAAATAGGACTAAACGGTGAAATCCTGGACCAATTTCAATGGCCCAAATTTAAAAAAATAGCAAAAATTCTTAAAAAAGAGGGCCTGATTTGTACTATTCATGCGCCCTATTCAGACCTTTCCCTGGGGGCGATAGATCGAAAAGTCCGCAGGATCTCTGTAGAGAGGATAAAAAAAGCATTTGATCTCGCATCTTTGTTTGAAGCAAGATCTGTAGTATGCCATACCGGCTTTGACCATAGACACTACTTTAATTTAGAGGATCGCTGGATAAAAAATGCCTTAGAATCTCTGACTATTCTTTTAGAATACGCATCTCCATTGAATATCCCCCTGATGCTCGAAAATGTGTATGAGTTAGATACAGAGATACATAAGGAGATTTTCCGCGGAATCAAATCACCGCTTCTCGGATTTTGCCTGGACTTCGGCCACCAGAATGTATTTTCAAAAACCAGCTTAGACAGATGGCTGAAAGACCTGGGAGACCAACTGGGTCAGCTTCACCTCCACGATAACATGGGTGTGCATGACGATCACCTCGCTATTGGAGAAGGAGTTCTTGATTTTGATAGCCTTTTCTCGTGGCTTTACGATCAGGGGAAAACCCCCATCCTGACCCTTGAACCCCATGTAGAAGAGGCTGTAATACCTGCCTTGGAGGGACTTGCCGGATTGCTTGATACTTATCCGATAATACCGGATTATGCATGACAAATTCTCGATTAACTCTCACCTGATTACTCTGCAAAAAGTCCTGTTCGTTTTTAGGGAACCGACTTAAGCCGCTTCACTATAGTGTTAATCTTGTCCTTGGCACTGGGACTGAGATTGTCGAACTTTACTCCCATGCCTCGCTTTTGGCCTTCAGAAGGCACACTTCGGCTCCAAGCCACTTTGGCCTTTACGTGGATTGGGTAATCACACCCAGGTATCAGAAACTCCAAGTTTAACCGAGTTCCTGGCTTAAGTGGTTTTGGAGTTGCTATGAACATTCCCCCAGTACTGATGTCATCAGCAAAGTCTCTAAAAAACCTGTCTACAGTATGATAACTTACCTGAATGACTGTTGACGTCCTGGATATTTCTCTATGTTCGCCCTGTGAAGTTCCTTTTTTCATACTGCCCCTCCGATAAACCTTGCGGTAATCCCTATGCCGAGTTATATATCTCCCACTTTTTTGACCAACGAATATCTTTAAAAGAGAGGATTCTGAAAATGTCTAAGGTATGTGAAATATGCGGTAAACACCCAACCACTGGTTGCAACGTAAGTCACGCAAACAATCATACCCGCAGACGCTGGCTGCCGAATTTGCAAAGGGTCAGGGCGGTTGTAAACGGACAAACAAAACACATTCGTGTCTGCACCCGTTGTATTCGCTCCGGCAGAATAATCAAGCCCTCATAATTAGATCGAATTTATCCTCAATCCCTTTTCTCTATAATTCGTACAAAAAGGACAATCTCTTAAATTGAGGTAACTACTCACGTAGTTAGGCTGAAGCTGTTTAGACTGAAGGCTGAAGGGGTCAGAAGAGCACGATTGCCGTGCTTTGGCGGAAATATCTGATTCTTGCACCAAACACGGCTTTTAAATACGTTTTTCCCTAACAGTCTTCAGCCTTCAGCCTATCCACCTGAATAGTTACAAATTGAGGTAGTTTACCCGGGTGAAACGCGCTCTACCAGCTTTACACCCTCAAGTCTCCTTATGCTGGAGAGGATTTTCCTCAGTTGCGTCCGGTCTTTCACATCCACAACAAAGTCGAGAATGGCAGCATAATCCGGAGTCGTGCTAACCTTTGCCTCCAGGATATTTGCTTCTCCGGCACTTATTTCCTTACTCACTGCCGCCAACATGCCTTTTTGGTCGACTGTGCTGACTCGGACCTTGGCAGGGTAAGTAGCTTTATCAACATCGGCCCATGTAACCTCTATACGCCTGTCCGGATCTAAATTCCGGATATTGGAGCAATTTTCTCTGTGAATCGTAACTCCTCTTCCCCTTGTTATGTAGCCTATAACTTCGTCTCCCGGGATCGGCGTGCAGCACCTGCCAAGATGTATCAGGATATCATCAAGACCATGAATTAAGATGCCCTGCTGCTCTGCCTTTTCGGTAAATTTTTTTACCCTTGATTCCTTCTCTTCCGGTTCCTGTTCTTCAGGCTGTCCTGCCCGCAGCTTTCTAATTATCTGGGAAGGAGCGACCTTGCCATATCCGGCTGCGATCAGCATATCCTCAGAAGTCTTGAAAGACAGTGCCTCGGCAACTTCAGCACCCTTGGTTTTAATAAAATCGTTAAAATCCAACCGGTGCCTCTTGAATTCCCTGGCACAAAGGTCCTTTCCCAAGGCAAGGCTCTTTTCCCTCTCTTCAGTCTTAATCCATTGACGAATCCTGGCCAGTGCCCGGCTGGTCTTGGCGAGTTTAAGCCAATCCCTATTTGGAAAGTGTTTGTTGGATGTAATTATCTCTACTGTTTCCCCATTATGGAATTGATATTTCAAGGGCACGATTCGGCCGTTTACCTTGGCCCCTGCGCAATGGTTACCTACCTCGGTATGGATCGCATAAGCAAAGTCTATTGGGGTAGCCCCCCGGGGGAACTCCTTGACCTCTCCTTTTGGAGTAAACACGTATACTTCATTGGGGAAGAGATCCATCTTCACTGACTCAATGAATTCCCTTGGATCATCCAGCTCCTTTTGCCATTCCGTGAGTTCAAAAAGCCAGTCGAACCGGTGTTCCTTTTCCTTGCTGACTATTGTCCCCTCTTTGTACAGCCAATGGGCGGCAATGCCTTCATTTGCCACTACGTCCATTTCCCCGGTGCGGATCTGGATCTCCATTCTCTCTCCTTGAGGACCGATAACAGTTGTGTGGAGTGACTGATACATGTTGGTCTTTGGAAGACTGATGTAGTCCTTGAAACGTCCGGGAATCGGTTTCCAGAGCGAGTGGACAATACCAAGGGCCTCATAGCACTCCTTGGCGCCTTTCATAATGATCCTAAAGGCGATCAGATCATAGACCTCTTCAAGGGGTATTTTTCTTGTGCGCATCTTTCGGAATATACTGTAGAGGTGTTTGGGTCTTCCAAGGACTTTGCATGAAAGACCGAAATCAGCCATCTTTTTTGCTATGAGGTCCTTTACTTCATCCACGTAGGCCTTTCTCTTACCCAGGCGGGCCTCCACTTCCTTGCTAAGCCCTTGGTACTCTTCGGGGTAGATGTAAAAAAAGGCCAGATTCTCGAGTTCGTTTTTGATCCAGCCGATCCCAAGGCGACCTGCCAGAGGGGCATAGATATCCAGGGTTTCTCTGGCGATCTTGACTCTTTTGTATTCCTTTTGATACTCCAGGGTACGCATGTTATGGAGCCTGTCAGCAAGCTTCACCAGCAAGACCCGGATATCCTTTGACATAGCAAGGACCATCTTGCGGGTGTTTTCTGCCTGTTTTTGGATCTGGCTCTCGAACCGGATTTTGCTAAGTTTTGTGACCCCATCCACGATCTGGGCCACGTCTTTGCCGAACATCTTCTCCAGTTCTTCCAAGGAGGCGAGGGTGTCCTCTACCGTGTCATGCAGGAGACCGGCAGCTATACTGGCCAGGTCCAGATGCAAGCGTGTTAGAATATAGGCCGTTGCCAGGGGATGCGAGAGGTAGGGTTCGCCGGAAAGCCTTGTCTGCCCCGCATGGACCTTGGCGGAGTATATGTAGGCCTTTTCCACCAGGCTGGTGTCTGTATCCGGGAGGTAGGAATGGATCCCGTCAAGTATGTCATTGAGACGAATCACTGGAGTATTTCAACGACCTTTTTAACAGCTTCGTTTTTTATTACTGAGATAGTCTCGCCCGTAACGCGACTTCTGATTTCCACCTCATTTTTTTCTTCAAGTCGCTTGCCCACAACAATTCTTAGCGGAATCCCTAACAAGTCAGCGTCCTTGAACTTCACACCGGGGCGCTCTTTGCGGTCATCGAGCAGGACCTCTACACCTTGCGCCATCAATCCATTGTAGAGATCTTCAGCAGCCTTTGACATCACAGTATCTTTGACGTTAATCAAGGAGATTATTACCTCAAAGGGAGCAATCGGTATTGGAAAGATAATACCGTTTTCATCGTGATTCTGCTCTATGGCCGCTGCTACTGTTCGTCCCACGCCGATACCGTAACACCCCATAACGGCGAGCTGTTTCTTTCCGTCGGCGTCCAGGAACGTAGCACCCAGGACCTCACTGTATTTGGTCCCGAGCTTGAAAATGTGCCCAACCTCTATGCCGCGTTTAAGTTCTATCTTTCCTTTACACCTGGGACAGGGATCTCCTTCTGTAATGACCCTGATGTCGGCGAATTCCGGCATGGAAACGTCTCTGCCCCAGTTTACCCCGGTAAAGTGGGCATCAGGTTCATTTGCGCCTGTTACGAAATTCTTGAGTATGGAAACGTCTTGATCCGCCACGACCTTCAAGCCCTCGGAAAGGCCCACCGGCCCTGCAAACCCGACAGGCGCTCCAGTAACACTTCGGACAGTGGCATCGTCGGCAAAATTAAGACCCTCTACTCCCAAAAGGCGCATAAGTTTCACGTCGTTCAGCTCATGGTCGCCCCTTATGAGGGCCGCAACAGGTCTATCATCAGCAATCACTATGAGGGTTTTAACCAGACAATCGGCAGATACCCCCAGAAACTCCGTCACTTCCTCTACTGAGCGTTTCCCCGGGGTACTAACCTTGGTGATTTGGTGATTTGGTGATTTGGTGATTTGGTGATTTGATGACTGAATGACCGGGGCAAGTTCAACATTGGCTGCATAATCACAGGATGTGCAACAGGCTATCTGGTCTTCTCCCGTATCCGCCATGACCATGAATTCATGGGAGGCATGTCCTCCGATGCTGCCCGTGTCTGCCTCAACAGGCCTGAAATCAAGGCCGCAGCGCTCAAATATTCGGCAATAGGCCTTGTACATAACCTGATAGGTCTTCTCAAGGGCATCATCATCCACGTCAAAGCTGTAGGCGTCTTTCATCAGGAACTCTCTACTCCGCATGAGTCCGAAGCGAGGCCGGATTTCATCTCGAAATTTTGTCTGGATCTGGTACAGATTCAGTGGAAGGTCACGATAGGATCTGATCTCCTTTCGCACAATGTCTGTGATTACCTCTTCATGGGTAGGACCAAGGCAGCTTGCCCTGCCGTGTCTGTCCTCAAAACGCAGGAGCTCCTTTCCGTAACGCTCCCATCTGCCGCTTTCCTTCCAGAGCTCTGACGGTTGGACCATGGGCAGAAGCACTTCCTGTGCACCGGCACGGTCCATCTCTTCCCTGATTATTTTTTCCACCTTGCGAAGGGATCTCAGGCCCAGGGGCAGATATGAATAGAGGCCGGAAGCCAGCTTTCTGATCATGCCGGCCCTTAACAACAACTTATGGGATATGACCTCTGCCTCTGCAGGAACCTCTTTTAAGGTGGGTAAAAAAAACTTCGAATATCTCATTATCCTCTGCCTTTCTTTTTTCTATCTTCGACCTTTAGTCTTTCGATTTCCACCAACTGCTCTACCTCTGCCCAAAACGTTTCCAGGAGTTCCTGCTCAGGCACCTTTTTCAAAAGGCGATTTCCTTTGAAGATAAGACCGACTCCCTTTCCGCCGGCAAGGCCAATATCCGCTTCTCTGGCCTCTCCAGGGCCGTTTACTATGCATCCCATTACAGCCAGCTTTAATGGATACGGAATCCGTTGCGCCCTGCGCTCTACCTCGGAAGCCAGAGAAAAGAGGTCTATCTCACATCGACCACATGTGGGACATGAAATTATTTCCGGACCCCGCTGCCTTATTTTCAGTGCTCGAAGGATCTCGTATGCGACCTGGATTTCTTCTACAGGATCTCTGGTCAGCGAAACCCTCATAGTATCACCTATACCATCCATTAAAAGGACCGCAAGGGCGACACTGCTCTTGACGGTTCCGGGGATAAGCCCTCCTGCTTCAGTTACACCAAGATGCAGAGGAAAGTCCGTCTCCCGTGACAACTGACGGTAAGCATCCACTGTATTAAGGACGTCTGAAGATTTTATGGAGATCTTGATGGACTCGCAGCCCATATCAACTACAAGGCCGATATTTCTGAGGGCGCTTTCCACTAAGGCGTCAGGTATAGGACCGCCGAATTTTTTTCTAATGTCCTTTTCAAGGGAGCCCGCATTGACCCCCACCCTCATGGATACTCCGTATTCTTTGACCTTTTCTACTACTCGTGCCAGCTTTTTCCGCCCCCCGATGTTTCCGGGATTTATCCTTATGCAGTCGGCACCAGCTTCGATCGAGGCCACAGCCAGACGCCAGTCAAAGTGTATATCTGCAATAATAGGTATGGAAACTGATTTTTTAATTTCTGAAATTGCCTGAGCGGCGGCAGTATCAGGCACTGCCACCCTTATAATTTCACACCCGACTTCCTGCAAACGGTGAATCTGTGCAACCGTGTCCGGGACATCTCTTGTATCTGTGTTGGTCATAGATTGGACTGCAATGGGGTGTTCGCCTCCAATGGCCACATCCCCAACATGAATGACACGGGTAGTTCTACGTGCCCGGACTATGTTAGAAATATTTTGTTCCATAATGACATGATAAATCAGTGTTAAAGATTGGGCAATGCAGAGGTATAAAGGTTGACATCAAATCCATAAATATATAGATAATAGATTGAGGGATTGAGGGATTGAGGGATTGAGGAATTAAAATCAATATAACAACTTTCAATCCACGAATATTTTTTTCTGTGGTATTTTTTCAAATTTACCGATAAGAGTATTATATTCATTAATAAGATTTTTTGATTGTGTAGAAAAATGGGGCAAGATCAAAAACGCATACTTGTTATCGAAGATGACCAGGAAGTACGTAGTATGCTGGAGGATTACCTGGTTTATTTCGGCTATGAGGTCGTTACAGCAAGTGACGGGCTGCAGGGCTTAAAGGAAATTAAGGGCAGAGACTACGACCTCGTAATAACTGACATAACTATGCCATATGTCAGCGGCATAGGCATCATCGCCGTTCTTAAAAGAGATCATCCGGACATACCTGTAATTGCCATTACCGGTTTCGGATATCACGCTGAAGAACTCGCTTATGAAAAAAAGGCCGACCGTATTCTTTCCAAGACCTTTGAAGTACAGGAACTGAGGGAGACTATAGAGAATTTACTTGTCTGAACAAGAACTCAAGTACACTGGTTGCCGGCTTACCTAATAACAACCGGTTCACCGACACCAGCATCAAGTACCTTTGTGGCACTCCCCTGATTTACAGCTATCTCCAGAAAACCGGAGCTGCCAATAAGGGCCAGGAGATTACCTTTGGCCACGTCTGAGTAAGTGCTGAGTAAGGATAATTCCATCCCCTTGATATTGGCCTTGAACTGTTTTCTAATAGGTTCTCTGTGTTGGATGAGGTCAGCGGGTATATTGAGAATCAGGCTTCCAAAGCCGTCTACATGTATTACTTCGCCTTTGATATGTTGGTCTCTGATAACCGGTTCGGGCCATGCAAGCCGAACAGGGTCCGGACAGGGAGGGCCAAAGGAGTGCGGCTCGACTCCAAGGCTCAGATGGGCAGCAACAGGGGCAAAGACATCTCTTCCGTGGAATGTGTCACTGACCGGATGCCTGAAATAGCGACTATTCTCTATGCTGAAGCAGGTTACTTTTTTAGAATATCGGAACACCATACTCAAAAGACCGTTGTCCGGTGCCAGAAACGTGTAACGCTCCGTAACGGCAAGGAGACCAATCCTTTGAGACCCGACACCCGGATCAACTACAGCGAGAAAGACGGTTCCAGGGGGAAATTCCCTAAAAGCCGATCCCAGGACAAAGGACCCGCCCATGACATCCTGTGGAGCAACCTGGTGACTGATGTCCACAATACGCAGGGCGGAATTGATGCCAAGCACGACTGCCTTGACTATCCCCACATAAGGGTCCTTTAACCCGAAATCACTCAAAAAGGCCAGGATCATCAATGAACCTGCAAAAGTGGGCAGTGTAATCAAATATTACATTCAACTGGTCGGGGCGAGAGGATTCGAACCTCCGACCCCCTGAACCCCATTCAGGTGCGCTTCCAGACTGCGCCACGCCCCGACATGCAGCACTAATTCATGAACTCAAACGTACTTTCAGCGTGGCTGCGATACCATTTTTTTGAATATACGTCAAGTATTCCTCATTGGCAGCGTGCCACGTCAGGCGGTCAGCTCGGTCTAGTCGCCCTGACAAGTATATTTTGCAATGCCCCATTGATTAAATCCACGGGGGTCATGGTTACCATAGATGACAGGTGATGTTAAAGGAGAATGCAGTATAATACATTGATAGTATAGGCAAAAAAAAGTATCTTTATTTTGATGCTGTTGCCTGTATCTTATATGAAATATCCAGAAAATGATAATGGGCCTTGACAAGTTTTGGCTAACTCAGTATGAAGAGGGGCTTTCTTATTGAGGCGACTCGCTTTTCTCTATATCATAGGCCGGAAAAGTCGAGTAAGCCTCTTTTATTTTTTTAAAGAATGATTTTCCGGAAGTAACATTTTAAGAGGAGTATGCGGATGCCGACTATCAATCAGCTGGTCCGAAAGGGGCGTAAGAAGATCAAAAAGAAGACCAAGGCGCCCGCCTTGGACTCCTGTCCGCAGCGTCGTGGTGTATGCACCCGTGTCTATACTACGACCCCAAAGAAGCCTAACTCGGCCCTTCGAAAGGTGGCCCGTGTGCGTTTGACCAATGGGATGGAAGTTACATCCTATATTCCAGGTATTGGCCACAACCTGCAGGAGCACTCAGTCGTATTAATTCGTGGGGGGCGCGTCAAGGACCTTCCCGGTGTTCGTTATCATATTGTTAGAGGGACATTGGATGCTCTTGGGGTCCAGGATAGACGAAAGGCAAGATCAAAGTACGGAACAAAACGGCCCAAGTAGCTGGTCGGCATATAGAATTATATGTTTACTATTTTAAAAAGAGAATTTGCTCAGAATGCCCTGGATGTAATGTGCCGGATTCACGAAGAATAGGATTTATTTATGAAGTGCGTCGTCAAAAAAATTGAAGTAATGCAGGAGATGGGGTATTTTAAGCGGAAATCAGATATAAAATACGGGTAAGAGAATTATGCCAAGGAGAAGAGAAGTCCCTAAGCGGATTATAGCACCAGACCCAAAGTATAAAAATACTCTGGTGTCTAAGTTTGTTAACGGTTTGATGCGCAAGGGCAAAAAGAGTATTTCTCGAAGAATTTTCTATGATGCCATGGAGATTGTGGAAAGGCGATCCAAGGAAGAACCTGTCAAGGTCTTCGAACAGGCAATGGAGAATATAAAACCTGTGTTGGAAGTGCGCTCCAGGAGGGTTGGTGGTGCAACTTATCAGGTACCGGTTGAGGTTCGAACGGATCGTAGGCAGGCACTGGCCATAAGATGGCTTGTGAGTTTTTCTAAAAAGAGAGGAGAAAAATCCATGGCTCAGCGATTGGCCGGAGAGTTGCTGGATGCTTACAATAGAAGGGGAGCGGCCTTTAAAAAGAAGGAAGATACCCACCGTATGGCTGAGGCCAACAAGGCATTTGCACATTATAGATGGTAACGGCAAGTATTAAATTTTGTTGATGAGCCGCAACCGGCTCTGATGACAAAGTAAAAGATATATGGGACCTAACGCAACCAGCGCTTGATAATTTAGTGGAGGATTATCATGAGCAAGCAAAAATTTGAGCGTACTAAGCCGCACGTCAATGTAGGTACAATTGGTCATATTGATCATGGTAAGACCACGCTTACCACAGCCATAACTCGTATTTTAGCTGAGCAGGGGAAGGCGGAGTATATTCCTTTTGATGCTATTGATAAGGCCCCTGAGGAGCGGGAGCGTGGTATTACCATAGCTACGGCTCATGTGGAGTATGAGACTGACAAGCGTCATTATGCCCATGTGGATTGTCCTGGTCATGCTGATTATATCAAGAACATGATTACAGGTGCTGCTCAGATGGATGGTGCTATTTTGGTAGTTGGCGCTGATGATGGTCCGATGCCTCA
>JAUWHV010000054.1 GCA_030605675.1 Deltaproteobacteria bacterium
CTGTGTCAGTCATTCGCTCCAAGCCATGTCTGCGTGATTACGCCGGAACGGACAGGGATGTGCGGCGCTTACAACTGGCTCGACTGTGAAGTCTCTTATGAAATCAATCCCACAGGTCCGAATCAGCCCATACCCAAGGGAGACCTTATCGATGCCGACCTCGGTCAGTGGATTGGTGTAAATGATTTTGTTAATAAGGCGTCCAGGGGGAAAGTTGAGCGTGTCAGTGCCTATAGCCTTATGATAGATCCAATGACCGCCTGCGGCTGCTTTGAATGTATCGCCACTATGCTTCCCATATGTAACGGCATAATGATTGTTAACAGGGATTACATGGGAATGACCCCGGCCGGAATGAAGTTTACTACTCTGGCTGGAATGGTTGGTGGAGGACAGGTTACTCCCGGCTTTCTCGGTGTTTCCAAACATTACATCTGTAGCCGGCAGTTTATGAAGGCTGAAGGCGGGCTCAAGCGTGTGGTGTGGATGCCCAAAATACTGAAAGAGGAAATCCGGAATCGCCTCCAGGAAAGAGCTGAAGAAGAAAATGCACCTGATCTGATTGAAATGATAGCGGATGATGAAGTGGGTATTACAGAAGAAGAAGTGATCCGTTATATTAAGGAGAAGGAACACCCGGCGCTGAGCATGGAAAAAGTGATGTAAGGAGAAGGATAACTAATGGCACTCACTGGGATAGGAATCCTGAAGATGCTTCCCAAGACGAATTGCGGGGAGTGTGGTGTACCCACCTGCCTGGCCTTTGCCATGAAGGTGGCAGCCGGTCAGGTAGATATAGGCGCATGCCCGCATGTCTCTGATGAGGTAAAGGAAAAGGTGGGAGAGGCGTCTGCTCCGCCCATCCGGCCTATCACCCTTGGCAGTGGTGATAACATCTTTGAGATGGGAGGAGAGACCTGCCTGTACCGGCATGAAAAAAGGTTTGAACACCAAACAGGTATTGCAGTCCTGGTCAGGACCGATATGGACGAGGATAATATCGCAGGACGTTTACAGCGTTTTAATGATCTGCGCTATGATCGTGTAGGATTGGAGCTCAAGGCCGACCTGATAGCTGTAAATGACTCCACCGGGGATGAGGGGGCATTTACTTCTCTGGTGGAACGTGTCCGGAACGAGTGCCCTGATGCTGCTATTATCCTCATGAGCGATCAGGCCGGCTGCCTTGCAGCAGGCGCCAGAGTCTGTGGAGACCACAAGCCCCTTCTTTACTGTGCCACAAAGGAAAATTCAGAGACTATGGCAGAGATAGCCAGGGAAGCTGGTTGCTCTTTGGCAGTGAAGGGTGAGACCCTGGGAGAGGCTGCGGAGATCTCAGAGCAGTTACAAAAGGCAGGGCTTAAAGACCTTGTCCTGGATACAGGTGCCAGGACTGTAAGGGCTGCATTTGAAGATCAGGTGGCCATACGCAGGGCTTCTACAAAACACAAGTACAAGGCCCTTGGATTCCCCACCATCTCTTTCACGTGTGAGATGACCCGGGATCCTCTGCTTGAGACAATGATTGCATCGGTTCTGGTGGCCAAGTATGCCGGCATCATAGTTCTGTCCGACTTGCAGGGAGATACCCTGTTCCCGCTCCTGCTTGAGCGGCTTAACATCTTTACTGATCCTCAGAGGCCTATGGTGGTCGAGGAGGACATTTATCCAATAAACGGGCCGGACGAGAACTCTCCTGTACTTATTACATGCAACTTCTCCCTGACTTACTTTATCGTCTCAGGAGAAGTCGAAGGCAGTAAAGTCCCATCCTGGCTCCTAATCAAGGACACAGAGGGCCTTTCAGTGCTTACAGCCTGGGCCGCAGGTAAATTCAGTGCGGATCTTATAGGTGTGTTTGTCAAAAAATCAAACATAGAAGACAGGATCAAACACAGGAACCTGATTATCCCGGGATACCTGGCATCTATAAAAGGTGAGCTGGAGGAGGAACTTCCGGACTGGAAGATCCAGATTGGCCCCAGAGAGGCAAGCCATATACCTCCCTTTCTGAGGGACTGGCAGGCTGAGAGCAATTAGGAATTAGTAATTAGTAATCGGAAATTAGGTGTAATCATGTATGTCCAATGCGTAGCTGAAAGCATAAATATCATGGGTACCCGGATTGGGAAGGCCATGAAGGAGCGCAATCCAGGGCCGATTCAGTTGATGGCCAATGAAGAAGTGGCGGACGGGGCGGACTTCCTGGATCTGAACATCGGGCCTGCCAGAAAGGAAGGGCCTAAGTTAATGCCCTGGATGGTCAATGTTACTGAGGAAATAACCGATTGCCCTCTGTCCCTTGACACTACAAATGCCGACGCATTGATTGCCGGCATAAAGGCAGCCGGGAATCCCCGGATTCACGTGATGAATTCGATTTCGCTCCAGCCTGAGCGAATGAAAAAGCTCATACCTGTAGCTGCTGAGACAGGCTGTAACGTTGTAGGCCTGCTTTGGGGATTGGATGGTATGCCCAGGGATTCCAACGAGAGGGCAGCCATGACTGTAGACCTCTCCATGGCCATGAACGAGGCCGGGATCCCAAACGAGAAGATCCTGATAGATCCAATTGCCACCCCGATAACTCTGGGATCAGACCAGGTATTGAGCGGACTGGAGTTCATGGGCATGTTGCCCGAGATCGCTCCGGGCGTAAAGTCCATAGTAGGCCTCTCAAATGTCTCAAATGGTGTTTTTGCTGAAAAACGCCCATATCTCAACCGGGCTTTTCTAGCCATGTTAATGAAACATGGAATATGGTCGGCCATTGTTGACACATACGATCATGAGTTAATTAAACTGGCCCATGGGGAAATGCCTGAGTTGCTGAAGCTGGTTCACGATATAATGGACGAAAACGAACCTGACCCCGGCACCCTTTCTCCCAAGGAAATGGAATACTACAAGACGACCAGGGTTCTGATGGGAAAGACCATATTCTCCGAGTCCTGGCTGGAACTATAATTGATTACAATGCAAAAAATCCTGAAACAGGATTCCGCTCAAAATACTCCAGATGCAAGGCGCGAGATTTCTGAGGAATGAGATGTACTTAGCGTACGTCGCAGTGACGAAGAAATCGAAGTAACGCAGCAGATGGGGTATTTTCAGCGGAATCATAATTGAAAATAATGAAGCGCCATGGTACAGGACATTATCATCAAGCTTCTGAGAGAAACTATTTTCACGGTTTGACACAATGAAATAGAACCTGGGGTCTAATACACAAAAGAGGTGGATTTGAAATGGCTAAAGGGATAACTGTTAATGAGTTCATCTTGTCCGGACAAAAAGGTCGGCCGGAGGCAACGGGTGCCTTTACATCCATTCTGTCAGAGCTGACAGTGGCAGCCAAGATCATCGCGCAAAAAGTGGACAAGGCAAACTTATCTGATGCACTTGATACTATTGAGTCAGTAAGTGGTGACGAAGGAGTCGTACAAAAGTTACACGAATTTGCCAACTCTACAATTGTGAACCGCCTCAGTCACGTGGGATGCTTGAGTTGCATGGCATCCAAGATGAATACGGATTTGATACCTATCCCCAAAAAGTATGCCAAGGGTAACTACATATTGATTTTTGATCCCCTGGGGGGCATTACCAATATTGATGTACCTGTTGCGATCGGCTCGATTTTCTCGATCTTCAAGAAACGAGGCCTTGGAGAATTCGGAATGATGGCAGACGCCTTGCAGCCAGGTTGTGAGCAAGTGGCAGCAGGTTATTGTATTTATGGATCAAGCACAATGATGGTCTACACAACAGGAGATGGGGTGCATGGCTTCACGCTGCAACCAAGTATCGGGGAGTTTCTTCTTTCCCATGAGAACATTCGCATATCCAAAAAAGGCAAGACCTACAGCGTCAATGAGGGGAACTATTATTTCTGGGAGGAGAATGTCCAGGACGCGATCGAGTATTTTAAGACGCCGGATTTAAAGACTGGCCGTCCTTACACTGGGCGTTATACAGGTTCTTTTGTAACGGATTTTCACCGGAATCTCCTGAAAGGTGGAATATACATGTATCCGGAGAGCTCAAAAGATCCTTCAAAGCCCCATGGAAAACTGATGCTCACGTGCGAGGTCAATCCCCTGGCTTATATAGTCGAACAGGCAGGAGGATATGCAAGCACTGGCACTGAACGCATACTCGATCTTGAGCCGCAACACCTTCATCAGAGGGTGCCGGTGTTCATTGGCAGCATGGACGATGTGCGGATGGCCGAAGACATCATTCAGGGTAAACGTTAAAAAAAGAATTGAGGAATTGAAGGATTTAGGGATTTAGGAATTAAAGGTTGTTTTGTCGAATTTAATTCCTCAATTCCTCAATTCCTAAATCCCTCAATTAATCATTTAGGATTTTATTGTATGGATATTGAAAGACTTAATAAGATACTTGCAGTTTTTGGAGAAGAAAGGGGAGGATTAATCTCCATCCTGCAAAGGGTTCAGGAGGAGTTTGGGTATCTGCCCGAGGCCGCCTTGGCTTCAATCGCAGATTTCTTAAAGTTACCGCCGAGCCAGGTATTCAGCGTAGCAACGTTCTATGACCATTTCTATTTGACCCGCCGGGGTGATCATCTCGTTTCCGTATGCCAGGGGACAGCCTGTCATGTATTAGGCGCACGTGATATCCTGGAAAC
>JAUWHV010000110.1 GCA_030605675.1 Deltaproteobacteria bacterium
ACAGGTGGTAGTCAGAGATATGATGACCCGCGATCAGCACGAGGTACCTGTTGATGATGTAATTTCAGCAGTGGAGAGTCTAATCCGGGCAAACGGGAAAAGTGACTAAGTTTGAAGTGAGCTAAAATGCCTAAAGTTGTGGTGCGCGCTTTCAGCGCGGTTAATATAAATAGATGGAGCGAAGCGATACCTTAACTTTAGGCACTTCAAACTTTAGTTCACTTAAGGCACTGTTCCGGCTTGTCCGGATTAGGTCAAGGACAATCCGCATATTAAGGTTATTTCCTAAATAGCATCCTTTCCGTATTCACCAGTCCTGACCCTGATGACCTCTTCTATAGGTAGTACAAAGATCTTTCCGTCTCCGATTTTCCCTGTATAGGCAGATTCCTTGATTTTTGCCACCACCTGGTCTACCTGAGCTGCATCTACGATTATCTCAAGCTTGACCTTGGGGATGAAATCTACTACGTACTCCGCACCTCTATAGACCTCTTTATGCCCTTTCTGACGACCATAACCCTTGACTTCGGAAATTGTCATTCCCTTGATGCCGATCTCGTTCAGGGTCTCCTTCACGTCGTCCAGCTTGAAGGGCTTTATAATTGCTTCTATTTTCTTCATGGATTCCTCCTTAATCAGGTATATAAGGACGAACAGAATGCGCCATGC
Organism: Deltaproteobacteria bacterium; assembly: GCA_030605675.1. GTDB lineage: Bacteria > Desulfobacterota > Dissulfuribacteria > Dissulfuribacterales > UBA3076 > UBA3076. The sequence goes on from JAUWHV010000110.1 coordinate 673, forward strand.
ATTTTCTTGTCCGTCCTGGGGGATTATTTATAGGGAATACCCGATTTCACTGTGCTGAGTGATATCCAGGCCCTGGACCTCTTCTTCTGTGGTTACCCTAAGCCCCACAATAACATCAACTATTTTGAGAATTATTAGAGTACCAATAAATGAGTATGCCATGGTGGCCCCAACTGCTGTTGCCTGGATTACAAGCTGGTGGGGATTTCCAAAGAACAGACCGTTTGCACCGCCGGGATTCACGGCAATTGAGGCAAAGAGTCCTGTGGCCAATGCACCCCATATGCCCCCGATACCGTGAATTCCCATCACGTCCAAGGCGTCATCGTAGCCAAGCCTGGATTTGGCCAGCACAGCCAGATAACAGAGCACACCAGCAACGAGTCCTATAATTACAGCCGATATCGGACCCACAAACCCAGCAGCAGGGGTAATGGCAACCAATCCTGCCACTGCACCGGAGGCGGCCCCAAGGGTTGTGGGCTTTCCCCGGAGTAGCCATTCAGCAATAATCCATGAGAGAGCGGCCGCTCCAGTTGCCACCTGCGTAGTAAAGAAGGCCAATGCAGCGGTTCCGTCGGCTGCAAGGGCACTGCCCGCGTTAAACCCAAACCAGCCAAACCACAATATGCCGGCCCCCAGAACGGTCATCGGCAGGTTGTTCGGATGAAATGACTTACGCCCCCATCCTTTTCTCTTGCCTATTATCATGGCAGCCGCCAAGGCTGCAAAGCCGCAATTGATATGGATTACTGTCCCCCCAGCAAAGTCCAGTGCCCCCATGCTTCCAAGCCATCCGCCGCCCCAGACCCAGTGACAGATAGGCATGTAGATCAGGGAACTCCACAGCACGGTGAATATCAAAAAGGCAGAAAATTTCATTCTTTCGGCAAAGCCACCGGTTATTAGGGCCGGAGTCAAGATGGCAAACATCAGTTGAAATGCGCAGAAGAGCAAATCCGGTATAGTATCGGAGTAGGGGCCTGCTTTTGTGCCCACGCCCTTTAGCCACATCCAGTCAAGGTTTCCTGTGAGTCCACCGATGTCAGGGCCAAATGCCAGGGAGTAACCATAGACAACCCAAATAATAGAGACTATTCCCAGGCAGATGAAACTCTGCATAATGGTGCCAAGGACGTTCTTGGAACGTACAAGTCCACCGTAAAATAACGCCAGCCCCGGTGTCATGAGCATAACAAGGGCACTGGCTATTAACATAAAGGCTGTATCACCTGTATTCATTATCCTATTCCTTTCGTTTCAATCAAATTAAGTGTTGCAGGCTATTTTCTCCCCAGAGCGATCAGCAATACCAGTGCTGCCGCAGTCAGTATAAATGCAGTATCTCCTGGTTGATTCTGAGCCATATACCTTCTTCTCTCTTGGGATTTGCATTTTTGTAACCTTGCCAACTAAAAGTGTAATATTCAGCAAGTCTGATGCCACGACCGGAGTTTTCATCCAACCTCCTGTTTTCTTTAATTTTTAGAGCTTTGGATACTTCTTTTACACAAGATAAAAGCTACATATTTGTAGTTTTGATCCCTAAATATTACACATTTGTAGCTAACAGTATGACAACCAAGTGGCCATTTCCCGAACCGGCTTTAACTGAGTATCTGATCATCAAATTATCTCCTCCTTTTTTTTCTTGCTGTTTTATTTTATTAATAAATCTGACGACGTTTTTATGGTCTCATGATGCCGTCAGCCGTCACGCTGTATTCGAGTTATATCTGATCTATACTCAATATTGATGCCAGACATGGTTTCCAGCATTTTTTGTTGTCAAAACAGTTTGTTATAAACAGAAATAATGGGAAGTGAAGAGAGAGGCTATTTGATTATCATTACATTATTGTAAGATTGAATCCGTTTTTATACAAACTCGTAAGTTCCTATGGATTAACCTGATCCGGGCGGGCGCAAACCATATTTCTTGATACGGTAACCTATCTGCCGTTGAGTCAGGCCCAGGTCCCTGGCAGCTCTGACCTGGACCCACCCGTGACGACGAAGAGCGGCTTCAACTTCCTCACGTTCAAGGTCCTTCAAAGAGCGTGTGCGTTTTTCCAGGACCTCATATATGGCTTTGCTCGTCCCAATGATATTGCGTCGGCTGTGAGGTCTGCGGACTTCTGCTCGAAGGGACCGGTTTTCCTCCATCAGGCTCTTTTCCTTGCAGCAGATGGTCTGGTGGAGTTTGAGGAACTGGGTGATCAATATGGCCACCTTAGTGAGAAAACGAATGTCTTCCTCAAAGGACACCTCCGGACCGAAAAGACGGTCTACGGCAACCACTCCCACAGGCTTCTTGCGAAGAATAATAGGCACGCCGATAAAGGAGAGCTTGTCCTTGCTCAGGAGACTCGGGTACTGGATCACATTCAGGAACACTGGTTCGCTATGAATGCCCGGCACCACAAACGGAGAACATGTTTGAAGGATTTTCTTGCAAACAGCCTCATTCAGGCTGAAAACTCCCCATTTATCTTCTTTATATGTCAGGCCGTAAGATGCCCTTATGCTCAAAATGCTACCCGTCTCATCCAGTAGGACCAGAGTGGCGCGTTCCATGAAAAGTGTGGTGTGGAGGACGTGCAGGATTTGGGATAGGGCCTTGTCGAGATGCAGGGCTGAGCCCACGACCTGCGAGATTTCGTAGATGGCCCGCAATTCAAGGGCCTCTATTTCTGACACCTTTGCTGAAAGTAACGGAATACTGTCTACACAGTCCTTAATCTGAGTCATATGCTCTTTCTCTTTAAAGAGGACCATTAGCAAAGATCGTTCCGTAACTGCTGAATAGGATTTTTCTCTTAAAATTCAGGTAGTAATAGATTTTAGTCAATGGTTTTAAAAAAACGAAAAATTACATAGATGTAACTTAAGAGGGATAAGATATGACAAAATTGTAGTTAGACGATTTGGCAGCACGGATGCGGATGGTTATCCCAAAGCCTCCCCTTACCCGATTATACCTTAATTAACGGCTTGCCGATTTCAGCTCATGCTCGATGCGCTCAGCTAAAAACATTTCCCTTATTACATTCCTTGGGCGGTCTCGATCCACGCAGACCGGCGAAGGAGGTCGGAAAGCCTTTTGCTGCCTTGCTTTCCACTTTTACATCTTCCCCCGCCTCAGGATTGAAACCAGCAGCCAGAAGCCCATGATCCCGGCCACCAGAAAGCCTGAAAGGCCGATAATAGGTATCTCATGCCATTTGGGCGGGATATCCGCTAAAACGATCAAGGAGGAACCAATAATCTGGGCGGCCAGCACTATGGCAAAGGAAATACGATTACTGATCCTGTCGTGGCTTGAGAGCAAGGGTTCCAGACCCTGGTGCTCGAACTCCATCTTCAGCTTGCCCTGCCTGGCCAGCTTCAGGATTTCACGGAGTTCACCCGGTATTTCCTTGAGAAGCTGTAAAATTTCAATGCTGTAGTCCGCCATGTCACCGGCAATGCGTCTGGGATGGAGACGATTTTTCTTGATTTGCTGGATAAGTGGCGTGGCCCGCTCTATAGAATTAAAGTCCGGGTCCAGGACCCTGCCGACGCCCTCTACCGTGCTCAGCGCCTTCATCATGAGGAACATATCCGGCGGAATCCTTATTCGATGTCTTGAAGCCGTTTTCAGGAGTAGTTGAAGCATCTTTCCCATTTCCAACTCCTTAAGTGGCCGGTACAGGTACTGGTCCATGAACTCCGCCATGTCCCTGTGAAGTGATGCAATATCCGGTTCCTTTTCCCATTCAGTAAGCCTCAGCAGGGCGTCTACCGCCTTTACCTCATCCTTATTGGCAGAGGCCGCCACCATGTCCACAAAGTCTTCCCTGCTCTTCCGGCTGATACGGCCCATCATCCCGAAATCCAGATAGCAAATGACATTGTCCGGAAGAATGAAGATGTTCCCCGGGTGCGGATCTGCGTGGAAAAACCCGTGCACGAAAATCTGTTTCATAATGAGATCAAAGCCCCTACGGGCGATCTCGCACGGGTCGAGACTGCTATCTTTCATGAGTTGGATGTTATTAGCCTTGACGCCGTCAATATACTCCATGGTGAGAACCCGGCTGGTTGTCATCTCACGATATACTTTCGGGACGTAAACAGTGAGATCGCCAGCGAACTGGCCTGCAAAACGCTCCATATGGGAGGCCTCCAGCGTGTAATCAAGCTCCTTTTCCAGTGTGCGGGAGAATTCTTCCACTATCCTGCTAGGACGGTGGACATCCCAGCCTGCGAGATGTCGTTCCATGAGGGTGGCCAGGTGGAGCATGATCTCCATGTCCACCTCGATGGTCTTGCGGATGTCCGGCCGTTGGACCTTGATAACCACCTCGTCCTCACTGGCGAGCATGGCCCTGTGTACCTGTCCCAGGGAAGCCGAGGCGAGAGGGGACTCATCGAAGGTCTGAAAAATTTCGTCAATGGGAGCGCCAAGCTCCGATTTAATGATCCTCTTGGCCTCAGCGCAGTCGAAGGAAGGAACATGGTCCTGCAACTTCTCAAGTTCCTGCATGAACTCCACAGGTAAAAGGTCAGGACGGGTTGAGAGGACCTGGCCCAGCTTGACGAACGTCGGGCCCAGCTCCTCCAGAGCCATTCTTACCCGCTCCGCCCTGGAAAGCGACTCTATCTTTTCCCGCCTTTTCCGGGATATCATCTGGAGGCCGATCTCCAGATACTGCTCTACCTTCAGAATGTCCACCATGTCGCCGAATCCGTACTTGAAAAGCACAGAAAGAATTTGACGGTAGCGCTGAACATGGTGATATGTGCGTCCGATGATACCTATTTTACGGATGATCAAAACCTCCTCCTTTACCCGTCAAAGGCCGAATTTGAGCCTTGGCCTCCTGGTATCCCCCGGCAATGGCTTCATTAGCCCGATGAAACTCCAGTAATCGAATGTGTCCAAGTTTTGGTCGAATCAGCAAATCCGGAGGATAGACCTGCAGCCCTGTGACAGCAATCCGATTTTCCATAATGTAGATAGAGTTTATTAATACTTCAAAAATGCTCGGCAACGGGTCCTGGCCCATCCATTGCCTGATCTGTTTGAAGGCCGGGACATCAAGCATCCCAAGCTCTTTGTTTATAAGAGCCGATATCCTGGTTTTTACTGTGGGGTTCAGTCCGGCTTCAGCGCCTGACACAACCGGGCTGACGCCGGCAATGGGTGCAAGTCTGGTCGCTCTCTTGGTCACGATATCGCGGCTGAGATCAACAGCGATGACAAAATCAGCTCCCATTTCCCTCACTACACTTACAGGAACGGGATTGACCATGCCGCCGTCGACCAGAATCTTACCGTTTTTTCTCACTGGCGTGAAAATACCTGGGAAAGAGATACTGGCTCTTACAGCTTCAATAACGTCTCCGTCTTGTATGACTACTTCATGACCCGTGGTCAGGTCTGTGGTTACAGCGCGAAAGGGAATGGGGAGTTCTTCGATATTTTTTTCCTCCACGTGGCTCCGTATAAAATCAGCGACTTTCATCCCGTCGATAAGTCCGGACTTGGGGAACACGATATCGAAGAAATGGAGGATATGTTTCCAGTCGAATTGCAGGACAATCTTTTCCAGCTCATTGATCTTTCCGGAAGCGTAGACTGCCCCTATCATGGCGCCGATGCTGGTGCCGGCCACGCAGTCCACGCGTATACCTGCTTCGCTCAGGGCCTGGATCACTCCTATATGGGCCCACCCGCGAGCAGAGCCGCTGCCCAGGGCCAGGCCTATTTTTTTAGGATGTCTCCGGTTATGGTCTGATAAACTCAAGGTCTTTTATCCATTTTTGTTTGTTACTTCAGATAGAATTCGGCACTCGGCTTGCTCCCAAGCATAGCCCTATTCTCCAGGCAGGTCGAATAAAATCGACCTGTGCGGTTAGCTTTTAGCCATTAGCAGTTAGCTTTTGGATAAAACTGAACCGTAAGTCCAAATTGTTCATCAGAAGGAAAATTTCTTGTGATTCTATAGATCTGTAGCGTAAGACGATGGGCTTTCTCCCATACCTTGAGTTCTCTAAAATCTCTCATCTCTACTCCTTTTTAATGCTAATGGCTAACCGCTAACGGCTAACCGCACAGATCCTTTATTATGATGGCATCAGTCTCTGCTACGCCCACGGCTTTAAATGCGCTCCATCTATGCACACCATCTAACAAGAGATGTTTGCCTGGCCTGTCAGGATCGGATTGGACCTCGACAGGATCAAAATTGAAACCATCCCTGATATTCTCCGCAAATATGCCGACCCGTTTCTGATCAATCCCTTTTCTTGGATAGATCTCTTCATCTAAGATGATTGAGGAGATGGGAATTGTGTAAGCGTTTACAGGGTGCTGCAGATGCGAGGCGGAGGGTGCGCAGACGTACTCCCTGTACTTCAAGTGCCCGACAACAAAGCAGATGCGGTGCCCTGTGAACGCTTACAGTCGTTGTAATCCCGTGAACGGTTACTGAATTGTGAAGTGGGGTCAGGCCTTGACACTTGACACCAGAGTGAGGGTTCCCGATAATATCAGCGGACACAATTTCCTTTATTCAGCCTCAACCCGTCCGCCTAAATATTTATGCAGGAATTTTTCCATGGCCCTGTAGAAATCAAAGCGGTTTTCTTCATTATGGAAGCCATGGCCCTCATTATTCTTGACCATGTATGGCACATCAATGCCCCGTTTTTTCAGGGCCTCCACAACTTGATCGGATTCCGCCTTTTTCACCCTTGGATCATTCGCTCCCTGGGCAATAAAAAGAGGTGCTTTTATTTGATCGACATGGAATACGGGTGACACCTCTTCCAATAATGCCTTATCTTTTCCAGGATCGCCGATCATTTCATAGAACATCTGGCGGCCCAGCTCCCAATAAGGCGGAATGGTCTCCAAGAGAGTAAAAATATTGGACACACCAACATAATCAACACCACAGGCATACAGATCAGGACTAAAGGTGACTCCTGCTAATGTGGCGTAACCACCGTAAGAAGCGCCGTAAATTCCAATCCGTTCGGGATCGGCAATGCCCATGTCGATTAACCAATGGACTCCCTGGGTGATATCGTCCTGCATTTCCTTGCCCCATTTTTTGAAGCCTGCCTTCCAGAATTTTTTACCGTATCCGGTAGACCCCCTGAAGTTCATCTGCAGAACAGCGTACCCACGGTTGGCCAAGAATTGTACTTCAGGATTGAAGCCCCACATGTCACGTGCCCAGGGGCCACCGTGGGGATTAACCACAACGGGTAAATTCTTCGGCTCAATGCCGTTTGGCAGAGTTAGATAGCCATGGATAGTTAATCCATCTTTGGATTGGTACTTAATTGGTTTCATGTCCGCCATGTATTTTTCATTAAGCCACGGCGAAACATCCACCAATTTTTCAAAGTCATTGTTCTGCCTATCATAATAATAATAGGCGCCCCTGGACTTATCGCTAAAAGTGCGCACAAGGACCTTGCTTTCATCTTTACTCATGTTCGTTACAACGACTTCATATCCGGGAAGTCGTTGCTCAAGATTCTTCTGCAGTTGCTCACGTTTTTTATCAAAAAAATGATAGTGGCGTTTATCGGTTACATATGTCACGCCCGTGATTACCTTGCGCTTTTTCGATCTCAAGAGACTGGAAACATCGACTTGAGGGTGTTCAAAAATAACTTCAAGCTCTTTGTCTTTATCAGGGTCATATTTTACTATGGCACGCTTATCGCGCCCAATATTGGAAGAGGCGAAAATATATTTGTTGTCAAAACTAAAAAAGAGCGGGGCAAGCATCTCTTTAAAATTAGTGGTAAAAATAACTCGAAAATCATCAGTCTCCTTATCGCGATATAAAATACTGGTGTTAACACCGTCTGAAGTGGTTGCTATACGTAATTTACCATTATTGTCCGTAAGCCAGCCATCAATATTACCCGGATTCTTGGCGACCATCTTCATCTCACCTGTGTTGATATTAATACGATAGGCATCGAAGATGCGTTTATCACGCCTATTCATTCCTATGATCATCTCTTTTTCATTATCTTCCAGGTCATCTATAATTCGAACCCTCACCTGATCGAAAGGCGTTAATTCCTTCAGACCGGAGCCATCAATATCCACGGCATATAGCCTGAAATTCTCATCGCCGTCCTTGTCCTGTACAAAGACGATACGATGATTATTCGCCCAAAAGTAGCCCGCGATGTCCCTCTTTGTTGCGTTGGTAATACGGACGGCTTTTTTTTCACCAATCTTTTGGACATGGACATTCATCCTGTTTTTCCATGGCTCCATAAAGGCAAGGTATCGGCCATTAGGTGATATTTGAAATCCTGCTTTCTCTGGATTCCTGAAAAAATCCTTCACGGGAATAACCGGTGGTAATCCAGCTTCTCCCTCAGCTTCACATCCACCCCAAAAACCGAAACCTAAGACAAAGAAAAAGCTCAGCAGAAAAAGTTTCATGCTATCTCCAAACTTGGTGCTCCGCAGATCCACTTTGCGCTGTTTTTTCATAATTGAATTTTTGCTCTCCGGATGAATTCCGGCTCTATGCAAACCATGTGGGCATTGGTTACCGCTTCAGGCCAATCAAAGCCTGCAAACAATGCAACTAGATCATGTGCCTTATCTAGTACCTTCAGGATATTCCCCCTGAGGCCCTGAAGCCTGCCTGCATCTGGGAGTTTGGAAAATCCCCCCACTGTCAGAGAGACTGGGTGCAAAGGCGCACCTCCGATAAGATCAAAGATTTCTTCAGTTAAACGCTTAATGTCCAGGTACAGGTGAAACTCCAAAGGATACCGGTAACTCATCTCCACGCTTGATTTGAGCCCGGTCAAGTAAGGGAGCACCATGAAATAGAGGTGGAGGAGATGGCTCTGAACTATCTGCCCGCACTGAAATATACGACGCAACCGTTTAGAGAGGCTGCTTGGCCGGATGCCCAAGGCCTTTTCGATGGCCTTGATGGAACAGAGACAATGGGCTACCGGGCATATGCCGCATATCCTGCTGTGAATCCTCGGTGCGGCAAGATAGGGTTTGCCAACCACTGAGGCCTCCACAAAGCGCTCCCCCTCTTCCGGACAAAAATGCGCTGTCCCATCTTTAAAGTCCACATTGAGGCTTCCGTGACCTTCGATTCTGGCTACATAATCAGGATAGCGGACTTCCTTCACCTTTGAGGTGATATGCCGCTGTTTCAATTCGTGGAGCAACTTTCTGGCAGCCTCAACGTTTGCAGGACAACCGGGGATGACGTGATCGACTTTTACTACATTTGAAACCGGCTTGACGAATTTGGTGACCGTGCAGTGCTCCGGTGAATAGACTATAGCTTTGAGCTTTTCATAATTCTCCGCAGTCAGTTGCGAAAAGACGTGGCCGGATATAGCACACACACCAATGGCTACAACAAGCTCGCAGGTCTCTCTTGCCTGTTTGAGGAGTTCGACCTGCTCCTCATTACACGCATAGCCTTCCACAAAGACCACATCGTAGTCCGTGGCCCCTCCCGCTTGCAGCATCCGCCAACTTGCGATTTCAAAGTACTGTGCGAAATCAAGAAAGGCCGATCCCAGCCGGAGCAAGTTTACTTGGCAACCCGTGCAACCGGTCAAGTCGAGAATAGAGATTTTTGTTTTGGTCACAGATTCTTCCATGGAGTAAAAAAGCTTCGCTGGCTGCGTGGCGCATCGCCGTCTTTGCCATTTGATCTTCCAGGACGTCATAATTGTGCCAACGGAATATGTCAATGATGTTGGTCACATCTTTACTGGCTGGTGGAGCATGGGGATCATGCAAATTTTTCTTCATTCTCATGGCCAAAGAAATCGCCATTATCGGGTTGGTGATTGTCAGTGCTAAATGGATTGTACTACATGTATTGTTCCAAATCGCCCAGACGCGAAGTCGGGAAATCTTCGTGTTGAGCATAGTAGTAACATGCCTGTCAGAAGCGTGGATAACCTCGAGAGCAGGGCTTTCCCTTTAAAATATTTTTCTATTAGTACAAAGAGAGTTGGCGCTGAGGCCCAAAGGCTGTTCCTGATCGAGCCGCGCGCCTCCACTGCCACGGCACAGTTTTGCCAGCTGGTTATGCAGGGCATTGACGATGCGCTCGCTGATGGTATCGCCCACTCCTTCATTGTCCAGCGCCTGCGGCTCCAGCGCCGTACCAAACTCCACGGTGATCTTTTTGAAGCGTGGCCATTTCTTGCCTCTCGGCAGGGCCTCGAAGGTACCCTGGATGGAGACCGGAACAACCGGTACGGAGAAGTGTTCCAGCAGTATCCCGATACCAGGTCGCAGAGGCTGGAGCTTGCCGTCTGGAGAGCGCCGGCCTTCGGGGAACCAGACCAGGCTGTGGCCTCGCTCGAGTACTGCCGCGCCCCATGCCAGGCTGGACAGGACGCCCTGCTCCGGATCAATCGGCACCACCTGGGAGAGGCGGCTGAACAACCGTGCGCCAGGATTAGCGAAGGCAATGCCCGTCCAGCCGGCCCAGTAGGTCGAGCGTATCATGCGCCAGTCCAGCGCTGCGCCGAGGACAAAGGAATCCAGCAGGCTCAAATGATTAGGGGCGAACAGCAACTGGCCGTGTCGCGGCAGGCGATCCAGGCCCTTGATTTGCAGCCGGAATACGATGCGCATCACCGTCCGGTTGACGGCATACAACACCCAGAATACAGCGGACAGGCCGGGACCGCGAGGTTTCAGCCAGCGTTGCAGTTGCTCGCCAAGTACCTGCTCCGGCGTATCCAGGGGGGAAAGCTGACTTGTTCCGGCCTCCGTTCCGGGCGCCTCCATGACCTCGCGCAGCAGGTCGCGCAGGGTATCGATGCGGGCAATGGCTTCGTCCTTCAAAGTGACCCCGGTCAATTTCTGGATTTCCAGCGTCAGGTTCAGCCATTCCAGGGAGTCCACACCCAGATCAAGCTGCGGGCTGAGGTCCGGCGTCAGACGCTGGTCCTGGTAGCGGCGGGAAAGCCACTCCCAGACCTGCTGCGCCACCGGATGCTCCAGCAGCGCCTGGTCCTCTCCGCTCATCTCCGCGGCAGACATCGACCCGGCATACCCGATTTCAGGCGCGGCCTTGCCCGCCTTCACCCGGTCGTAGATTCCCGGCAGCAAGTGTCGCTGGAGCTTGTCCAGCCGGGTGCGCGGCAGCGGCTCGCGGGTAATGGCGTAATCGGAAATGCGTTGGTATGAAGGGAGAGTCTTTGTTATTTTCCTTACGACCTCGTGCACCGCGGCGTCGATCTCACCCAACGCGAGCCGGCGGAACTCTCCCACATCCGGCACGATCAGCGCCACCAGCCTGCCGTCTTGCTGGAGCAGGGCAAACTCTTTAATGACCGGTTGGGCATTATGCACAGCCTCAACTTCATCGGGCGTAATGTTCTCGCCTCCCTCGGTGACGATGAGGTGCTTTAGGCGGCCCGTGATATGCAGAAAACCGTCGTCATCAAGGTAGCCAAGGTCACCGGTGCGAAACCAGCCGTCGCAGGTAAATGCGGCCCGGGTCTGCTCGGGTAAATGCAGATAGCCTTTGAAGACATTCGGGCCCTTGGCGAGGATTTCCCCGGGCGAAGAAGCGCTGCATGTTGCGCCCCGGCGCGGTGGCGTGTCCTCCGCCGTAGTGCAGGGACCCCGGATTCGTAACCGGACACCTGCGGCAGGCCGGCCGACTGTGTCCAACTTGGCCGAGCCGGGCAGGTTCATGCTCAGTAGCGGCGAGGTCTCGGTGAGCCCGTAGCCGATGGCGAGACGCCAGCCCAGGCCCTCCAGCTTCCAGGCTAGTTCAGGATCGAGGGGCGCGCCGCCGCAGGCCAGCATACGCAGCCTCGGCGCGAGTGGGCGGTGCAGCAAGCCAAACAGCCGCTTACCGACGTGCATACCCATCCGGCGCCGCAGCCAGGTGCTGAGTCCCAAAGTCGCCCTGAAGGCCAGTGCAACAAGCCAGCCGCGGGATTCGGCCCTTTTCTGAATGCCATCATACATGGCGCTGTATAGCCGGGGGACGCCCACTATCACGGTGGCATCGCCTTCGCGTAGCGCACGCACGATCTGCGGACCCTTCAGGGCCTGCGGCAGGATTAAGGTCAGCCCCAAGCGCCAACGGCGCCAGCATGCCGATAACGAAAGGGTACACATGGTGTAACGGCAAGGGCAGCGCAACACGGTCCACGGCCGTAATTACGCCGGACTCCAGCACCGCTTTCATCTGGGACGCAATATTGGCGTGGCTCAATGGCACACCCTTGGGCAGTCCCGTGGTGCCAGAGGTGTAAAACAGGGTCGCCTGATCTTCCGGTCCGGGTTGGGGCAACTCCACAGGCCCTTCCGCCAGCAGTTGCCGCCAGCTCTGCTCATCGTCACTCCCGGCATCCAGCAAGTGCGTTGCAAGGCCCATGCGGGGGTCAAGGGTCCTGGCCTTTTCGGTGGTGGCAAAGGCAAAACGAACGCCGCTGTCGGCGAGGATATGGCGCAACGTCTCCTCACCGAGTTGCGCATCCACAGGCATGGCCGCCGCACCGGCCCGGATGACCGCCAGGCTGGCTATAATCCATTCAGGCCGGCTCGCGGCGAACAGCGCTACCGGCTCACCGCGTTCGACGCCCGCCGCGCTTCTGAAGAAGAGAGCACACACTCTCACTGGGAGCAAATACCTGATCGCACAGATTGGCATAACCGGTGGACAACTTCACAGCGAATCTTTTTAGGGCCGGAGAATCGCCAGGGACGTAGTGCGTGTATTGTTCATACATGGTGTGATGTGTAAAGACAATTGGTACTTCGAATTGATGAGCCACCCGCAGGGCCGTGTCGCCGAGCATGAATGGATGATGAGAATGGACGATATCGGGCTGGAATTCCTTCAGAACCGAAGACAGGCGACCGGGTATTGGAATCCGGACGGAAAAATCACTTCCTTTGAAATGCTGGATAGCAAAAAGGCGGACCACGTCTTCTTCGACCGCTGGAGTGTTCTCGAATTTAGGGGCCACGACTACTACATGGTGTCCGCGGCTGCGGTATTCGGCTGTAAAGGCTTCAACAGACCGGGCTACACCACCGACGTGGGGTTTATATGTATTGGTCATCATAAGTATTCTCATGGAAAATCCAAATTCTGCAATCGTTTGTTGATTCGCTCAAACAGATGCACTAAATGAGTATGCGCACATCCCGTCGCTTACTTACCATCTTTCAAGCTTGAATTACATCATAAGATATTTTATTCACGCATCCCATCCCTCTTTGAGATATTCACATGTACAGAGCTTGTCCATATTTGCGCCCTGATTTGCCCGCAATGAGCCATCTTGCAGAAGCAAGAGAAGCGTTGTGTAACCAGCTATTAAGGCTTGTAGGCCTGTCTGTCTGAGGTGGAGGAGTCGTCCGGTTGGATATGCAGTGGCGGCCGATTGCCTTTGGCGCGTAGCCAATTGATGGTCTGCAGGACCTTCGGCTGCTGCACAATGCGTCGCTCTAGCGGATATTTGCCTGGAAAGTCCAGCAGCACCACGCCGATCAGTATCGTCAGCAGGCCCTGCCCGGGCAGGAACAGCATGGCAATGCCGCCTGCTATCAGTGTGAGTGCCAGCAAGTTCTTGCCAAACAGCAGTGTAAGTCGGATGGCCTGGTGTTGTTCTTTCCAAGGGGTTGGGTATCGTACCCGGTGATCGAAGTAATCGGCGGGAATGCGTGTCACGAGGATAGGCGTGAGAATCAATGTGCCCACAAAGATGATCACGGAAAAAACCACCAACCACCCTAGCATGGTCTGATGCGCGTTAATCCATTCAAGCATATCTGAGTCTTTCATTCGGTTTGGTCATGACAGTAGATAAAGCTTACACGGCTTTTGTGGGCTGCGCCCACCTGACCAGGTGACCGCCATGCGTGCTCAGTATTCCAGAACAGCAGGAAATGGACCACATCCCAGTCACCATGTGGGCGCGCTTGGCTGAAGTTCTGGAGCCGGACGTAGCTGTTGCGCAATCTTTTTGCGAACGTAATCAAGGCCAAAAATCAGAGGGATACCGAACCAGGCCAGAAAGTAGACCTTTCCGGGAACAGGCCCTGGAAAGGGGAAAGGGGGAAAGGGGGACGTTCGTGCAGAATGTGCATAACGCGCCTACAGCAGAGCACCTGAATATTCACAACCAGTTTCTATACCTGGTTTGATATAATCCTTTACCTTGGGGCTTTTCCCAGATGATATTGATCGGGTAATACATGAATTCGTGACTCCAAGATACCGAGCAACATCTGCCCCTGAGTACCCTAACTCACGAATTGCAATCCAAGACACTATCCTTCTGGCCTCCACAATCTCACTCCTTCGACTGCCAGAGCACAACTCACCGAGATTTATGCCGTGCCTTTTGCAGACCCTTCCTGCTAATATGACAATATCGACCTGCCGT
>JAUWHV010000086.1 GCA_030605675.1 Deltaproteobacteria bacterium
CATAATAATATGCCATCCAAGGTCTTTTTCCAAAAAAAGCCTCTCACTCTTGTGTGAAAGAAAATTATTGTATAGACGTGATGTTGTCGATAAATTATAAATGTATAGTATAGTAATTTTCATTTTAAACACAGATTTTCAAAATTGGAATCTAGAATAAAAAATTAATGGAGGACCAAAATGGACCCGCAAAATTTAAATGCTGCGGAACTACGCAAGCTTATACCTTCCGGTTCGCAATGGCGATCAGGAGTAGTACTGGTTGTAGCGCTGTTTCTGGCAGTCATTCTTTGGAACCTTTGGTTCACTGTCGAACCGGAAGAGGTCGGGGTGGTCTTTCGCTTTGGCGAATATGTACGGGAGGCACCTCCAGGTCTTAACTTTAAGTTGCCTGACCCTGTGGAAAGTGTCATCAAAGTGCCGGTGCAGCGCCAGCTAAAGGAGGAATTCGGTTTTCGTAGTCAACAGGCTGGTGTCCAGGCACGCTATACCTCAAGCAACTTCCAAGGTGAATCCCTGATGCTTACGGGCGACCTGAACGTTGCTGTGGTGGAGTGGTCTTCCCAGTACCGCATTGATGATCCGTACAGGTATCTGGTCAAGGTCAAAGATGTGAGGACCACCTTTCGAGACATGAACGAGGCAATTATGAGAGAGGTCGTAGGGGACAGGACAGTGAATAATATCCTTACCGTAGGGAGACAGGAGGTAGCCGACGAGGTAAAGATACGCCTTCAGGCACTGTGTAAACAGTATGAGACAGGAATCACTGTAGACCAGGTCGTCCTCCAGAATGTCAACCCGCCTGATCCGGTAAAACCATCCTTTAATGAAGTAAACCAGGCACAGCAGGAGCGGGAGAAAATGATCAACCAGGCAAAGGCGGAATATAACCGGATCATTCCGAAGGCCAGAGGACAGGCGCTTCAGGCCATACAGCAAGCCGAAGGATATGCTAAGGACCGAATAAACCGCGCCAAGGGAGACGCCAAATTCTTCGAGTTGATTCTGGAGGCTTACAAGAGGGCACCGACGGTTACCAAGAGGAGGATATATCTTGAGACAATCGACACTATTTATCCAGAGATCAAACACAAGGTAATTGTAGATGATAAGGTGAAAGGTGTGCTTCCTCTTCTTTCGCTGGGCAGTGAGGTGAAGCCATGAAATTTGTATATCCTATCGCAGCAATAGCCATAATTATCACCTTGTCGGTACTTGGGGGTGCCTTTTTTATAGTGGACGAGACTCAACAGGTGGTTGTCACCCAGTTCGGAAAGCCTGTAGGAAAGCCCCTAACCACACCCGGCCTGCATATGAAGATTCCCTTTATTCAAAACACCAACTTTTTCGACAAACGCTTCCTGGCCTGGGACGGTGATCCGAATCAGATCCCGACAAAGGACAAAAGATTCATCTGGGTGGATACATACGCGCGTTGGCGTGTAGCTGATTCACTCCTGTTCTTCCAGCGACTCAGGGACGAGCGCAGGGCCCAGTCCAGATTAGACGACATCCTGGACGGTGAGACACGAAATGCCATAGCAAAGCACGTGCTCGTAGAACTGGTAAGAAGCTCAAATCCCGAGGCACAAGAAGAACCGGGATTATTAACTGTTAAATATGGCAGAGAAACGCTGGAGGCGGAGGTATTGAAAGCTGCATCTTCCCGTGTTGTGGATCTCGGGATAGAGATCCTGGATTTCAAATTCAAACGAATCAACTATGTTGAAGAAGTAAGAAGAGAAGTCTATGCCAGAATGATCTCCGAGAGAAAACGCATTGCCGAGGAGTATCGTTCCGAAGGTGCTGGAGAGGCCGCAAGAATTTCCGGGGAAAAGGATCGCGAACTCAAAACCATTACCTCTGAGGCCTATCGCAAGACCCAGGAGATCAGGGGTAAAGCCAATTCACAAGCAGCGGACATTTACGCAGCTGCCTACAACAAGGACCCTGAATTCTACCAATTCACCAGGACAATGGAAAGCTTCACAAAGATCCTGGATGATAATACGACACTGGTAATGTCTACAGAGGGAGACTTGCTGAAGTATCTGGGTGGGGTTAAATAGTATCCTATACGGCGCCTTGGGAGAGATATTTTGCGCCATGAAAAATGATACAGACTCTTGTGTGGGGGGATGATCATGCGTGCCAATATCATAATTGCCTTTCTTGCCTTGGTCCTTGAAACAACACTTTTCCCCATATTAATCCCCTTTCCTCGATTATACGCCGGTGAAGTATCCGGTGGTGAAGAGCCTTATTACATCGGCAACAGGAAATGCCGGCTCTGTCATTTCGAATACTTTAAGGAATGGGAAAAGGATCCCCATGCCAATTCCTTTGCCCGGTTAGGCAGGATGAAACACAATCCCTATTGCCTAAAGTGTCACACCACCGGCTACAGGGAGCCACAGGGCTTTGTCAGTGAAAAGATTACACCAGGACTGGCGGGAGTCCAATGCGAGGCCTGTCACGGGCCTGGCAGCAAACATAAGGATAACCCCGAGGATAGGGGAAGTCTTCCCATTGGAAGAAAGGTAGACTATCAAACGGTCTGCATTAAATGTCACGATCGTAACTGGACCCCGGAATTTGATTATGACAAATACCGTGAGCGAATTGAACATAGAACCAAAGCCAGTCCAAAAATGTTGCCTTGAAGATAAAGGACGACGAGTAGTTAAAGTCGCCTTTAGTATATGTACTGCTCTTTCTCTCCTTATAGGTACCCTTCTTTTATTCAACGTTAAGACTATACCAAAATACACCTCCTTGAATAAAGCCGGAAAACAGATACTCGAGTCAGTAATAGAGATACAACTAGAGGAAGAGAATTATCTCCTTTATAATCAGGAGGACGCTTTTGATAATGTCAAGGATGAAATAAACGAGTTAAGAAAATTGGTTTCTTCATATGAAAAGTCAATGCCTGCTGAAAAGGAGGCAAAGCTTTTTGATTTTGCCGCATGGGATGAGGCTATAAGCCTCTATGAGAGATTATTTGATCAGTTCAACCTTTACCATAAGGCTGTTGAAAAGCATATTATTGAGCTAAGAATTTTAGAAAAGAGTATTCTGGCGATCATATTTTCAAAAATGAATCCCGAGCGCGGCATCATAGCCTTGCAGGAGATTCGCATACATGAAAAGGGGTACTTCCTCTACCGGAACTATCCAAAAACGCCGGATAAGCGTAGTTTTCAGGATAAGCGCAAGGAAGCAGTCTCAAATCTCCTGATGTGGGCACAGCATGATAAAAGAATTGAGGAATTGATGGAGAAAGACGATAAGTTGTTTAAGACAATTTTGAACTGCTACAAGAGCCAAGATGCCATCTTCCCTGCGCTTAAAAAGGAAGGCGGAAAAATAAGAAACGTTGCCGAGAAGTTTTTTGAAGAAGGAAACCAAAAATTATATCTCATCTCCCATCGCTGTGTCTTTCTTTCCACAACCCTTTTGCTTATGTGGCTGATTATGGCCATTGCCATCGCAGTTACCCGGTTTCGCTGACAGGCTCTACGGCATGGAAAGAGGGGCTGATTGACGTATGTCATTCCCGATAGTTATAGGCATCCGGACGAAGTTTATATCGTCCATAGTTGTCTTACTTGTCTTTGTTGCCCTGCTCTTCTTCTGGGCCAGCTATATGCACGAAAAAAAAGCCCTGCTTGCAAACATGCAAAACAGTGTCATTGCCTTGAATCGCGCCATGACTATCAGTATCACGAATCAGAGGAATATTGCTGAAAAGGTAAACCTGCAGTCACTGGTGGAAGAGTTGTCACTGACCGAAGGGCTCTTCGGTGTATGGGTAATAGATAATAATTGCCGGATCACATCCGCCACGTTCAGGGAGCAGGTTGGGGAAGTCGCGTCTTGCCGTCTTGTTTTGGAAGCACTGGATAAAGGTTATTATGTCAGCGGTTTTGATACTGAAATGGGAGAGGATGTTTACTCGGGAGTCTACCCCCTTAAAAAAAGAGATAAGATATTCGCGGTAGTGATGGTTGCTTTTGAGTTGCACAAGTATTTTCATGCCTCCCCCAAGGATCGGATTCAACTCCTTAAACAGATGAGGACAGACAGCCGGATTATGGCCGAATCGATCAGTTACAGTGTCAAGAACATGAAGGATATAAATGAACTGATCCATATACAGAGATTGGTAAACAGGTTAACCGCGGGCTCCGAGATCATCTCGTGGATCATGATTGTGGACGATGACAGCCGTATCATAGCCTGCAATGATCTTGAAAAAGTCGGCACGATTACCAATGACAAGGGGGTCAGAGCGATTATCAGCGGGGCGGACATCTATACCCGGATATTCCCCCGTCAAAAGATATATTTGGTCGATATGCCGTTAAAATTCGGCAATGAACTTAGAGGCGTGGCAAGTATTGGTTGCGATGCAACAAACTATTACGCCCATCTATCTGAAATTTTACGCTTCATGCTGATGATCTCCTGTATGGGTATCGTCCTCGGGATCGTGCTTTCCTTTAAACTGGCTGACCCCATTGTTATGCCCATCAAGCGGCTGACAGAAGTGACTAAAAGACTGGCGGAAGGAGATCTTTCCCAAAGGGCTACTGTGACTTCCAAAGATGAGGTCGGCACTTTAGGCATAGCCTTCAACCAGATGGCTGAAGACTTGTCACGCACCAACAAGAAAATAGATGAATATAGTAAGACCCTTGAGGAAAAGGTGCGGCTACGCACCAAGCAATTGGAAATAAGCAACCAGGAATTAAGGGAGATTCAGAATGAGCTGATTCAAGCCGATATGGCCAAGTCAGAATTCCTGAGCATAGCCTCTCATGAGCTTCGTACGCCGCTGACCACCTTGTTGGGATACAGTGAGCTTCTGTTGACAAGATCTTTAACAGAAAGCCAGAAGAATGAGTTTCTGCACTTTATCAGTGAGGAGTCGATCCGCTTAAGCAAAATTGTTGATGACATCCTGGATATCTCACGAATAGAATTCCAAAAGGATATTGAATTTAGGAAAAAGCCTTTGCAACTGGCTGAGCTTTTAATGAAAAACGTCAGGTTTTATTCAGAAGCAGGGACCGGCTACCGCATTATTGCAGACATAAAACAAGATCTGCCCCTGGTAAATGCAGATAGCGAAAAGATTGAACAGGCCATAAAGAATCTCCTGGATAATGCAATTAAATACTCAACAGGTGGCGATATTGAATGTAAGGCCTTTGAAAGGGATAATATGGTCTGGATTAGTGTTCAGGACCATGGCCTCGGGATACCTAAACAGGATATTCCCAATGTCTTTGATAAATTCTACAGGGTGGAGCAAAAGGATAGATCCCATATCGGCGGCACAGGTCTTGGTTTGTCTATTGTAAAGTTTGTTGTAGATTCTCATGACGGCAGTTTAAATTTAGAGAGTGAAGAGGGCAAAGGCACAACGATCGGTTTTGGACTCCCTATTTTTCAGCGGAATAAGGTATAAAATGAAAAAGATATTAATAGTCGATGATGAAGACAAAGTAAGAAGGCTTATAAAAATTACGCTTTCCATTGGTGATTTTGAGATACTGGAGGCCTCGACAGGCGAAGATGCCTTAAAGATAACCAGAGAGGTCATTCCTGATATCATTCTATTGGACATTATGATGCCAGGCAAATTGGATGGTTATGATGTCTGCAGGTCCCTCAAGGAAGACTCTGATACAAACGCCATTTATGTCATTATGCTTACGGCCAAAGGACAAAAAGCCGACATAGAAAGAGGAGCGGCTGTATGTGCAGACGATTATTTTGTAAAACCATTCAGTCCAATGGAGTTGCTGGACAAGATAGATGGTATCCTTTGATAAAATGAACATCGAACATCGAACGTCCAACATCGAATGTTGAATGTGAAAAGATGAAGAAACAGAACATGGGTTCAGGGTTCAGAGGTTCAAAAAAAATGTTCGACGTTCATCTTTCAAAACAATTCCGTAAGGTATTTTCGCGATAAATAGCGAGAGGAGCCGCTTTGGAGAAGATATGGTCTGGCATCATCATAATTTTGATCGGACTTGGCGTCTATAGCCTGTATGGCTATCTTCGTTTGGAGTCGCCGCCGATCGAAGAGAAAACAGATATAGGGCCGGCGCAGCCTACAACTGTTGTTTCCGGCCCCGGGGTAAGTCCCGATGAAATATTAATTGGTTCATCTTTGGCCCTTGGAGGACATGCCAGCTTTTTGGGGACCCAGTATCTTCATGGTGCAATGTGCCTGATCCAAAAGATAAACGATGAGGGTGGCATTCATCACCGAAAGATCAAGGTAATTACCTATGATGATGAATACGACCCACCACGGTGTGTGGCCAACACAAACAGATTAATCCATAAAGACAAGGTCTTTTGTCTCTTTTGCTATGTGGGGACACCGACCACCTTGAAAATTATAGATATTGTAGAAGAAAACAAGATCCCCCTTCTGGGTATTTTCAGCGGGGCTGACAAACTGCGCTTTCCCTTCCGGCATTATATCTTCAATGTCCGGTCATCATACTACCAGGAAACCAATGCTGTAGTCCGCTACTTTGTAAAAGAAAAAGGGTTGCGCCGTATAGCGGTATTTTATCAATATGACGACTATGGTTTTGATGGGCTCAAGGGTACACAGATTGCCTTGCAAAAATATGGTCTTTCTCCTGTGATCACAGGGAGTTATGTAAGGGGGACCCTGGATATTGAGGAGGCCCTTGACAAAATACAGGCCTCTCGAGCCCAGGCAGTCATCATGATAGGTACCTATAGCCCCTGTGCCAAGTTTATAAAGGAAGCCAGGGCCAGAGGATATAATCCTCTATTCTATAACGTTTCCTTTGTGGGGGCAGATAAACTGGTTCAGGAGCTTGGTGATGCCGGCGAGGGGATCTTGATCACGCAAGTCGTCCCCCCGCCTACCGAACGGATTCTTCTGCCCGCATGCGAGCAATATTCCCGCCTGTTAGCCCGATATTATCCGGATGATAGACCTAACTTTGTAAGTTTTGAGGGCTTTATCAACGCCAGGGTTCTGATTGAAGCCTTGAGGCGACCAGGACGGGATATTACGCGGGAAGGCTTTATCAAGGCATTAGAGTCTATCAAAGAACATTATGTGGGAATTGGAACCGCTATTAGTTTCGGTCCCCGTGATCACCAGGGGATAGATGACGTGTACTTTACTCAGGTTAGGAACGGACAGATCCAGCTACTTTATAAGTAGGGCATGCTACATGGCACCTGCCATACAGCGGCAAGACACGGATTGCACAAAGTCAGGCTACCGGCAGACAGACCCTAAACCGTGTACCCTGACCAGGCGTGCTGGTCACATCCATCATCCCTCCGTGTCTTTCTACTATTATTCTATAAGATATGAATAGGCCCAGGCCGGTCCCTTGGCCTTTTGTTGTGTAAAACGGTTCGAAGACATGTTCCATGACCTCCGTTGGAATGCCGCGACCTGTATCTTCAAAGACCATTTCCACGTACGGCTGATCGTCCTCTGATTTTCCCGCACGATTATTGGCAGTTATACGTAAGGTACCACCCGGCTCCATGGCATCAATGGCATTAAGAATAAGATTGGTGAAGACCTGTTCGATTTGAGTATCATCTACCAGAACTTTTGATAACTCAGATTGCAAGTCTTTTTCCAGCTTTATCTGATTTTTTTTAAATTTATATTTCAACAAGAAAAGGCTACGTTCCAATATAGTACTGATATCCACAGGTTGTCTTTTTTCGGGCTTCTTTCGTGAAAAATCGAGAATCTGTTGCAACATGGAAGACGCCCTCATTATGCTTTCTTCTAACAACTCCAAATGCTTTACTACCTTTTCCGAAAAATTACTTCGATTCAGAAGCAAGATAGACAAATTACCAATGGCAGGGGTCAGTGCATTGTTGATCTCATGTGCAATACCAGCTGCCAGCTCTCCCAGGAGGGCTATCTTGGCGGACTGTGCCAGCTGCTGTTTAGTTAAGTTTAACTGTCTCTCTTTCTCCTTTCTTTCCATAAACATCTTGGCCAGATCTCTGGCATAGAGAAGAGTCTGTTCCTCGATGGCATTTAAATCACTTTTGGATTTGTATGACTTTTTTCCTGTCACCCGTAAACTCGTTTCATCTTTTCCTAATTTCCAATTTCCAATTTCAAGCCGTTCATCTTTTCCCAATTTCTACTTTCTAATTTCAAGTTTCAAGCCGTGAACGGCTACAGATTTAGTTAGGATCTTGCATATAGCACTTTTACAAATATCATGCTAACGTATTTACGGCATGAAGTTTCTACTAAGTTTTCAAATAACTTTCACCCTATCACCAAATGGAAAGGTTGGTCTATGTTCAGACCTAAGATATAGTGCCTAATAAATAGCCGAACTGGGATAGAATGTTACTTTGTATATATATTTGCCTATAGCGGG
Source organism: Deltaproteobacteria bacterium (assembly GCA_030605675.1). Lineage (GTDB taxonomy): Bacteria > Desulfobacterota > Dissulfuribacteria > Dissulfuribacterales > UBA3076 > UBA3076. The sequence goes on from JAUWHV010000086.1 coordinate 8,442, forward strand.
AAGGCTCCTATTTGTCAAGCATATTACCCTGGTTAACTCAGGCTCTTTGCAATCGATAACCCTTCACACTCCTTGGCAGGGAGTGAATAATTACGATGAGTGACGAGCAAAAAAAACAATCCCCTGAAAAGACTGCTGAATCGTTGCTTGAAGTGGTGCGTCAACTTGCGGCTGAGCTTCAACCGGGTCGGAAACATTTATTGTCAGTGACGCTCGACAGCTCACTGGATCGCGACCTTGGCCTTGACAGCCTGGCCAGGGTGGAGCTGCTAATCCGAATTGAGCGAACCTTTGAGGTCATGCTGTCTGAACAGGTGCTGGCCGGCGCAGAAACGCCGCGCGACCTGTTGCGGGCCGTATTGAGCGCCGGCAGCCCGAGACGGCCCCGGATAACCCCGGACCTGGTCAAACCAGCCGCCCCGGAGAAGGCGGATGCCGCGGCCTATAGCGCGCAAACCCTGGTAGAGGTGCTGGACCGGCACGTGCTGACCCATCCGGACCGTCCCCATATCCTCCTCTACGGCGAAGCTGATCACCCGGAAGAGATCACGTACCGTTCACTTAAACAAGGAGCGGAAGCAGTAGCTGCCGGGCTGAGACAAAAAAACATCGAGCCCGGACAGACAGTGGCCATAATGCTGCCCACCAGTCGCGAGTACTTTTTCAGCTTTTTCGGGATATTGCTCGGAGGCGGCATACCGGTTCCCCTGTATCCACCAGTGCGGCCAACACAGATCGAGGAGCACCTTCGCCGGCACAGGGGCATTCTGGGCAACGCACAGGCCACGATGTTGATTACCGTACCCGAGGCCCAGCAACTCGCCCGCCTGCTCAAGGCCCAGGTAGAAGGACTGCGCAGCGTGGTGACCGTGCAGGAGCTCACTTCCGAGGCGGGAGAATTTAACGCTTTGCCGTTGCAGCCCCAGGATATCGCCTTTTTGCAATACACCTCGGGCAGCACGGGTGACCCCAAAGGCGTGGTCCTCACCCATGCCAACCTGCTGACTAACATCCGCGCCATGGGCGAGGCCGTGCAGGCGGATTCCACCGATGTGTTCGTGAGCTGGCTGCCCCTTTACCACGACATGGGGCTGATCGGTGCCTGGTTTGGCAGCCTGTACTATGCCTGCCAAATGGTCCTGATGTCGCCCCTGGCGTTCCTGGCGCGACCGGAACAGTGGCTATGGACCATCCATCGGCACCGCGGCACCTTGTCCCCTTCCCCCAACTTTGGTTATGAGCTCTGCCTGCGCAAGATCGATGACCGTGATATCGAGGGTTTGGACCTTAGTTCCTGGCGCATCGCCTTTAACGGGGCAGAGCCGGTCAGCCCGGAGACAGTACGGCACTTCTCCGAGCGCTTTAGGCATTATGGCTTCCGGCCAAAGGCCATGACTCCTGTGTACGGACTCGCCGAGAGCTCGGTGGGCCTGGCCTTTCCGCCCCTTGATCGCGGCCCGGTCATCGACCGTATCCGGCGCGAGCCGCTCATAAGCTCCGGTCAAGCAATGCCTGCACTGGAAACAGACACAAAGGCACTGCGCTTCGTGGCATGCGGCCGGCCCTTGCCGGGGCACCAGATCCGCATTGTAGATCCCACGGATCGCGAATTGCCAGAGCGGCAGGAAGGGCGGCTTCAGTTCCGGGGGCCGTCGGTAACCAGCGGCTACTTCCGCAACCCTGAGGAGACCCGGCGTCTGTTCCACGGAGACTGGCTGGATTCCGGTGATCTGGCCTACATGGCTGGAGGAGATGTGTATCTGACCAGCCGGGTCAAAGACATCATCATACGTGGCGGTCGCAACATCTATCCATACGAACTGGAAGAAGCTGTTGGAGAAATCCCCGGCATCCGTAAGGGTTGTGTGGCTGTCTTCGGGAGCACTGACCCTGCTTCCGGCACTGAGCGCCTGGTTGTACTGGCCGAGACCCGTGAAACGGACAGTGAGACACTTAAGCAGCTACGCACCAGCATTATTAATGTAGCGGTTGACATTCTGGCCATGCCTCCTGACGACGTAGTGATCGCCCCTTCGCATACAGTACTTAAGACTTCCAGCGGGAAAATCCGCCGTGCCGCCAGCCGCGAGGTTTACGAGCAGGGCCGGATCGGCAAAAGGCAGCGGGCGGTCTGGTGGCAACTGACCCGCCTGGCGCTGAGCGGCCTGTTGCCGCAACTGCGCCGTGCAAGACGAATGGTAACTGATGTGCTTTACGCCTCTTACGCCTGGACACTGTTCGGGCTGGTGGCGCCTGTGACATGGGTGCTGGTCGCCCTGCTGCCGCGGTCCGGATGGCGGTGGACTGTTGCGCGCGGCTCTATGCGATTGCTGGCACGTCTTTCGCAAACACCTATTGTGGTGCACGGGCTGGACAACCTCCCCAAAGACCGGAATATCGTGTTGGCAGCCAATCACCTGAGTTATCTTGATGGATTTGTATTGGTGGCAGCCCTGCCCATTGAGTTCGGTTTTGTAGCCAAGGTAGAATTGACTGACTATTTTACTATCCGCCTGCTGCTGTCGCGCATGGACGTAGAGTTCATCGAACGCTTTGATATTGAACGGGGCGTGGCGGACGCCCGGCGGGTCGCACAAGCGGCAGCCCGCGGAAAGTCGTTACTGTTTTTCCCGGAAGGCACGTTCCATCGTATGCCGGGTCTATTGCCGTTCCACATGGGCGCATTCGTTACGGCTGCCGAGGCCGGGATGCCGGTGGTACCTGTGACAATCCGGGGAACCCGGTCCAAATTGCGTTCAGGCTCCTGGTTCCCTCGCCGGGGAACTGTAAGCGTTACTGTCGGGAAGCCAATCACACCGGGAGGATCAAGCTGGTCCGCTGCCATCGAGCTGCGCGACGCAACCCGCGCAGACATTCTGCGCCACTGCGGTGAACCTGAGCAATGCGTCCATTAACAGGATTCCATTCTGACCTTATTTCTTGCGCCGAGGCAGGCACGTTGCCGGGCCTGTTTCAGAGGCGAATCGAAAGGACGCCTGAGACCGTTGCCTACCAGCAGTATGATCCGGCCGGGCAGCGGTGGATATCCTATACCTGGCAGGAGATTCACATACAGTATTCTCGCTGGCAGCAAGCACTGGCAGGAGAAAATCTTGAGGCCGGTGATCGCGTCGCTGTTGTTCTGCGCAACAGCGTGGAATGGGTCTGCTTTGAACAGGCCGCCCTGTCCTTAGGGCTGGTGGTTGTGCCCCTGTGTACATGGGACAGTCCTGAAAACATTGCCTATATCTTGACCGACTCGGGCACCAGGCTATTGCTCGTTGGCACTGCCCAACAGTGGCAGGAACTGGCAGAGCATTGTTCAAAGTTTCCTGCCTTGCAACATGTACTGTGTTTGGAAAAAGAGAAAGTGACCGGGACACAACACAAGATAAAATTCAGCTTTATAGCCGATTGGCTGCCGGAACGGCCGGTTGCCCCGGTCAACCGGGCCACTGATCCTCACGGGCTTGCTACAATTGTCTATACATCAGGGACAACAGGCTATCCCAAGGGCGTGATGCTGTCTCACCTGAACATTCTCTGGAATGCAGAGGCTGTGCTAAAGGCAAATACAGGGTACTGTGAAGACGTCTTTCTATCTTTTCTGCCCCTGTCGCATACATTCGAACGTACAGTGGGTTATTACGTTCCCATGATGGCAGGCAGTTCTGTGGCATACGCACGTTCCACCAAGGACCTTGCCGAGGACTTGCTGACAATCCGGCCCACAGTGCTCATATCGGTGCCAAGAATCTTTGAGCGTATCTATGCGAGAATACAGCAACAATTAAAAGAAAAGGGGGCGCTTGCGCGGTTGCTGTTTCGCTGGGCGGAAAAAGTCGGCTGGCACCGGTTCGAGGCAACCCAGGGCCTGGGCAGGCATGTCAACCTGGTAGAACGCATCTTATGGCCGCTTCTCCATCGACTCGTGGCAGCCAAAATACTGGCCAGGCTGGGCGGGCGTGTACGGTTTGCAGTCAGCGGAGGAGCTCCGCTGCAGGAGAGACTTTCACGGTTCTTTGTCGGGCTTGGACTGCCTCTGGTACAAGGATTCGGGCTTACCGAGACCTCTCCGGTGATATGCACCAACCGACTTGAAAACAACGTCCCGGCCTCTGTGGGAGAACCCTTGCCCGGCGCTGAGGTCAAGATCGAACGTAACGGCGAGCTTCTTGTACGTAGCCCGGGCGTCATGCTTGGCTACTGGAACCGGCCTGAACATACCCGCGCGGCCATTGATGATGATGGATGGCTGCATACAGGCGACATCGCGGAAATAAAGGATCATCGAATCTATATCCGCGGGCGGCTCAAGGAGATCCTGGTGACCTCCACCGGCGAGAAGGTCTCACCAACAGACCTGGAAACGTCGATTGTCCTGGACCCACTTTTCAGCCAGGCCATGGTGGTTGGAGAAGGCAGACCATGCGTGGCGGCGTTGCTGGTACTCAACCCTGCTGCATGGCAGGTATTCGCCTCCGGGCTTGCTCTGGATCATGAAGATCCTTCTTCACTCCAATCGCCCGCCGCCACGAAGGAAGTCATCAAAAAAATCGCAGTGCTGTTACAAAAATTTCCGGTCCATGCCCGGGTACGCTCTGTGTACATGACACTGGAGCCATGGACCATTGAGAATGGCATGATCACCGCCACTATGAAGCTGAAACGGCCGGAGATAGAAAAACAGTTTGCAGAACAGATACGCAAGCTCTACGTGCGCTAAGATATTCCATTTTCTAATTTCAACGTTCCGTTCCAATTTTCACTTCCATAATGACCCCCAAAACAGGCATATGGATCATTGTGGCCATAACGGGACGTGCTGTGGCTTTCTCTACGGCCTTCTGATACAGATCAAGCTGAGGAGCGTATTGCAGGGCCTGTTCGGACCATTGCTCCATGCGTCCGGGGAAACTCTTGTGATCAATGATCACATAGCCCTGAGGAATTTCCAGAAGAAGATCAATCCATCCACTGGCCTTTTGATCACCCATTCTCAAATGAACCGGCCATTCCCTGTGCCGGATGGTTTCTTTTCCATAGGTCTTGTCCACGTAGCCTCGTAACCTGTCACTTGCGGACAGTAAATCTTCCGCTTTCAACCAGGGGGCCCTCCAGTTTTCCATGATCATGCCCGCCATATCCAAACGTTGATTCCTGGGCTGTGTGGCGTCATCAGCAGCCAGAAAGGCATGCACGGCTTCGCCCAGGACCTGCATATCCGGCTCCCCGGTCAAGGAAAGACGGCCGCCCAGTCTAACGGTTGAGGAAATTTCAACAGTCCCGGCCAGAGAAGATTCCAGGTGGCTTGGAACAAGCCTGGCAGGCGGATAGTCTCTTTTCTCAGAAATCACAGCCGAAACGTAGGTCTGTTCCGTTTCTCTGCTCCGCTCACATTCACCGGGTTCATGCCGTGATAGTTTCATTTGAAAGGAATCCCCTCCAATCTTGACCACACTCTCTTCCCCTTCCACCGGCAATGACAGAAGCATTGTACCTGTCTTATCCTTCAGGGAATCCAGCCAGACTGTTGAATTTTTGCCTGCCTCTCGGGCTGCCAGGACAAGATAATCCCTGGCCCGTGTCATCCCCACATAAAGCAGTCGCATCATTTCTTTCTGCTCCTGCAGGAGGGCTTCGTTCTGCTCATGAGAATCGTTTATGGCGCTCTCGAGACCTGTCCCTGTCTTATACTTGTCGTAAGGCCACGGCCAGTAACGAATCCAGCGGTTCTTCAGAGGGTCTCTCGGATCGAAGTCACTTTTTGGAGCGCTCACATGGACACCAAAGGACCCCGCCCTTTCAGAAGAATGCAAATCGCAAAGGATAACCACGGGCCATTCCAGTCCCTTGGAGCGATGATATGTAAGGACCTGAACAGCCTTTTCGTCCCGCCCCTCTGCCTGCATGTCCAATTCACCGCCTGTCACGCCTTCACTGAGAAAGGTAACCAGCCCTGCAGGAGTCCCAGCGCTGCGCTGCACCTGGCATCTGTCCTCGTAGCTTTTGGCCAGAACTCGTAACGTATCTACATTGGCGATCCTCTGTGCACCATCACCCCATTGCAAGATGGTTTGGTCAATGGCCGCCGTGCTCAAAGCCAATTCCAGAGCTTCAGAGGGCGTGAGATAAATCAGCTCGTCCCGGTGTGCATCCAGGTCCCGGATGATAGGCTTTGTGCTCCACGGTCTGTCCTCATTGCTCTCAAGCCACTCTGAAAACCACCGTCCTTCCGGTGGATCTTCGGTAAAATGGACGATTTCAGCAGCGGCCAGGCTGTCGGA
>JAUWHV010000157.1 GCA_030605675.1 Deltaproteobacteria bacterium
GATCACATCCCACACATTTCGTCATAGCTTTGCCACCCACCTTCTTGAGAGAGGCACGGATATCCGTACCATTCAAGCCCTATTGGGGCATAAGGATATCTCCACCACCATGATTTATACCCACGTTTTACAGCAAGGGGGGCACGGTGTCGTTAGTCCCCTGGATGATTTATAACCACACAACACCCTGTCCAATAGTTTTGCATTCTCGGATCTGAGACACATCATTGCCAAAGCCGCCCTGACAAGTACGCTCCGCGTTTTTTCCTCCTCGCGTCTTGCCCTCGAATAAAATCCATGAATTTTTCAAAAGGCTCGCTATATTCAGTTTTTCGGAGGCAAAACTCACCCCAGGAAACTTGATGCGAAGCATATTGAAAAATTTCTATCACACCTGGCAACCAAAGGCAATGTTGCCGGTCTCCAGAGCCCGCTGGACAGATTGGGGGACTGAATGCTGGAGGTCAGCAGCGCGGTTTACTGCGTCCGATGGATTGGTTATAAACCAACGGTGGTTTTGAGATTAGTAGCCTGATGGATTATATTCAGGCAGCGATCTATTGTATTTTATGCGAACACGTCTATTATTTTTCTTTTTAACTCGATAATATAGGAATTTCCATTTTTTGACAGGATCAACAGGATAAATGAAAATCATGTAGATCCAGTCAATCCTGTCAAAGAAAGTCCGCCCGAAGGGCGCTAATTTAAGGTTAATTGAGCTCCTTGAACATGTTAAATATAAATCACCAAATCACTCAATCACCAAATCACCAAATCCACATGATCGGCATTTGCGGCACCGGGATGGCTGCCCTTGCCGGCTTGCTCAAGGAAAAGGGATGCAGGGTAAAAGGATCTGACAGTCAGGCCTATCCACCCATGAGTGATGTGCTCAAGGGACTGGGTATTCCTGTAACCCTGGGATACCATCCGGATAATCTGGTTTCTAATCATCCCAATCACCAAATCACCAAATCACCAAATCACCCACTTCCAGACGTTGTAATAATAGGAAATGTGATCCGGGCCGATAATCCTGAGGCCATGTATGTGGTCTCCAGGGGCATTCCCCATCTCTCTTTTCCTGAGGCCTTATCTCTTCTGTTTCTGGAGGACATGAAGCCTTTAGTAGTGGCTGGCACCCACGGCAAGACCACCACATCCGCTTTGCTGGTCTCTGCCCTTGAAGCCTCGGGTGAAGGCCCTGGTTTTATGGTGGGTGGAATGCTCAAGGCATTTGAATCAGGTTTCCGCGTTGGGCGTCCTCCCTGGTTTGTGCTTGAAGGGGACGAATATGACACGGCCTTTTTCGACAAGAGGCCGAAGTTCTTACACTATCGTCCCCATGGTGTAATTCTTACCAGCATAGAGTTTGACCACGCGGATATATATGCTGACCTGGATGCAATAAAGCATGCATTTTCCAAACTGGTTGCCTTGATTCCGTCAGAAGGGGTCCTTGTGGCCTGTGCGGATTGGCCGGCGGTTGTGGAGGTTTGTGCTCAGGCCAGGTGCAAGGTGGTGACATACGGTGAAAGTCAAGGATGCCAGTGGCAACTGGCTGATCTTTCTGTTGATTCCACCGGCACAAGGTTCACTGCTGTGCATCATGGAGAGATCTGTGGCGAGGCACGGATAAAGCTTCCCGGCAGACACAATGCCTTGAATGCTTTGAGTACTCTTGCGCTGTGCAGTCATCTTGGGATGAAAGAGGATGCAGTTCTGAAGGGACTGGGCTCCTGTGCCGGAGTTAAGAGGAGGCAGGAAATCAGGGGGGAGGTGGCCGGCGTTACGGTAATCGATGATTTTGCCCATCATCCAAGGGCGGTCAAGGAGACCCTTGCTGCGCTGAGGTCCGTGTATTCCGGTCGTCGCCTCATAGCTGTGTTTGAGCCAAGGACCAATACCAGCAGAAGGAGTATCTTCCAGGAGGTTTATGTTCATTCTTTCAGTCCTGCTGATCGAGTGCTGGTGCGAGAGGTGCCTGACCCGGAAAAGGCCCCGCTAGGAGACAGATTTTCATCCAAAAAACTGGTGGCTGATCTCAAGAACAGGGGCATTGATGCGGCGTACTTCCCGGATGCCGGCGCAATTCTTAAGGACCTTATGGCAAACCGTTCTGATGGTGATGTAGTGGTGATACTCTCAAATGGTGATTTTGAAGGCCTGCATGAAAAACTGCTATCCGCCCTGTCGTCAAGTCGTCGAATCGTTAAATCGTTAAAGAGTCAAGTCACCAAATTCCAAGAGCTGTGCAGGAGTTCAAAGGGGTCTGCCAGGAGGGGCCGTCTGCATACTGCGCATGGGGTGGTGGAGACGCCCGAATTTATGCCGGTTGGGACCCAGGCCACGGTAAAGGCATTGACACCTGAAGACCTCAAGGGATTTGGTGCCCAGATAATTTTAAGTAATACCTATCATCTGTATCTGCGTCCTGGTTATGAGATCATAAGGGAACTCGGCGGCCTGCACCGGTTCATGGGGTGGGACCGTCCTATCCTGACAGATAGCGGTGGTTTTCAGGTCTACAGTCTTGCAGCACTCGGAAAGGTAGAGGAAGAAGGTCTTACATTTCGCTCCCATATAGACGGGTCTCTTCACAAACTCACGCCGGAGCTTGTTATAAAGATCCAGGAGGCCCTGGGTTCAGACATAATGATGTGCCTCGACTCCTGCATCCCTTATCCGGCCGGTGAGGAAGATGTAAAAAATGCTACTGAACTGACCACGCGATGGGCCAAGAGGTCCTTGGAGGCGAGAACAAGGCGGGATCTTTTACTATTCTCTATTGTACAGGGAGGGATGGACCCTGCGATGAGACAACAAAGTGCATTAGATCTCCTTGAATTTGGTTTTGACGGATATGCCATCGGTGGACTCAGTGTCGGTGAGCCAAAAGAACTTATGTTTGAGATGATCGATATTACAAGGCCCTTAATCCCGGACAGGTATCCTGTCTATGTAATGGGGGTTGGTAACCCGGAAGACCTGGTTGAGGGAGTGGCGAGAGGAGTTGATATGTTCGACTGCGTGATGCCTACCAGGAACGCCAGGAACGGGATGCTCTTTACTTCCTTCGGACACATTGTTATAAAGAATTCTCGTTTTGCCAGGGATTCGAGGCCAATAGACCCTGCCTGCACGTGTTATACTTGCAGGAATTACTCCCGTGCCTATTTGAGGCACCTTTTTATCGCAAAGGAGTTGTTGGCCCATAGGCTTAATACTATTCACAACTTGCATTATTTTTTGCATCTCATGAAAGAGATGCGGGAGGCCATAGAAAAGGACAGGTTTGAGGCCTTCAAACAAGAATTTTATTCAAAAAGGGAGATCACCGGATGATGATATTGTCAATAGCTTATGCCATGGGGCCCCCCTCTGGAAGTGAAGGGGGAAACCCACTTACGGCCTTTCTGCCCCTGATCATTATTTTTGCTATTTTTTATTTTCTTTTGATCAGACCGCAGCAGAAAAGGGCAAAGGATCACAGAAACTTCCTGGATTCCGTGAGTCGTGGAGATGAAGTTATAACCACAGGCGGGTTGATAGGCAAGATAACAGGCCTTACAGATGACGTGGTTACCTTAGAAGTGGCAGACAAGGTAAAGGTCAAGGTAGCACGGGCACAAATTGCCGGCAAACCCCCCAGGACTGACAGGACTGATAAGTAACGTCTATTTTAACTACTCAGGTGGATAGGCTGAAGACTGAAGACTGAAGACTGTTAGGATAAAACGCATTTTAAAGCCATGTGTGGTGCAAGAACCAGATATTTCCGCCAAAGTACGGCAATCATGCTCTTCTTACCCCTTCAGCCTTCAGTCTAAACCCCTTCAGCCTGACTACGTAAGTAGTTACATTCTATTTGCCAAGGCAGAAATGGCTAAAGATGTGGTCCAACACTTCGTCAGTGATGCTATCTCCTGTGATTTCTCCCAGGACATTCATTGCGTCTCTTAAGTCAATAGAAACCAGATCAGGACTGATGCCCTGAGAGATGCTGTCAACTGCCCTGTTCACAGCCTTGCAGGCCGTCTCCAATGCCTCTTTTTGCCTTAGATTAGGAACTATATCCGGAGGCTCTGCCGGCGCTTCATCCAATAATTTATTTATCATAAGCCTTGACAGGTTCTCAAGCCCTTCTCCTGTAATTGCAGAGGTCCCCACCCAAATACTGCCGGCCATCTCTTGCATCCGGTTGAAGATCTTGCTCGCCTGCTTCCCTGCTACGAATTTCCAGGAATGAACCTTGTCTATTTTGTTAAATACTATGAGAATTTTTTTTCGTTTTGTAAGGGCATCCAGTGTCTCCAGGGCCCCGAAATCTTCCGGGCATATGGGCTCGCTCAGATCCAGCATCCAGAGAGCAGCCTGTGCAAGTTTTGCCTTTTTTCGAACTTTTTCAATACCAATTGTCTCTATTGGATCAGGGTCCGGCCGAATGCCGGCCGTATCAATCAATCTAACTAATATCCCTTCAATGTTAAGAACCGCCTCTATCGTGTCCCTGGTGGTTCCGGGAATGGAAGTTACAATGGCTCTGTCCTCACAGGCCAGGGCGTTAAGCAGGCTGGATTTCCCGACATTCGGCCTGCCGACAATCAGGACTTCTGCCCCTTCCTTGTAGATCTTTCCCCTGTCGAATGCATCGATCATGGCATTAAGGGGATCTTGAGCACCGGTTATCAGAAGTTCTCTGAGCCGGGTCTCTGTGATAATTTCTACGTCTTCATCCGGATAGTCTATGGCGACTTCAAGGGTGGCTATAGATTCTTTGATAGTGTCGCGGATTTCTTTAATCCCTTTGGATAGATATCCCTGCAATTGTTTGACCGCAAGTTGCCCTGCGGTGTCCCCGCAAGCTAGAGATAGGTCAAGCACTGCCTCTGCCTGGGTAAGGTCAATTCTCCCGCTCAGAAAAGCCCTTTTTGTGAATTCACCGGGATCTGCCAGGCGTGCACCCTGTCCGATCAGTGTCTCAAGAATACGACGCAAGATTGCAGGACCGCTGTGACATTGGATTTCCAGGACGTCTTCCTTCGTGTAGCTGTGAGGGGCCTTCATCAGTACGGCCAGAACCTCGTCCATAACTGCATCATTCTGTGGATCGCAGGCCCAGCCATAGTAAAGTCGATGGGATTGTATTACTTCAATGGGCTTTGCCGGCCGGAATACGGATCTGAAAAGTTGTGCTGAAAGAGGACCGCTTACTCGAACTATCCCTATCCCGCCTGGTCCCGAGGGAGTAGCCAGGGCAGCTATTGTGTCGTCCTCTCTGGATATGTCAGGCATAAATTAGGTATTTAGGTGGAAGGTAGAAGGCTGAAGGCTGAAGGTGGAAGGCTGAAGGTAGAAGGTAGAAGGTAGAAGAATATCAATCATCTCGTAACGCTCGAATGCCCTATGTTTTGTCCCTATTAGCCTTCAGCCTTCTACCTTCTACCTACTATTTGTATTGCGTTGCCTGGACCTGGCGGGGTTGATCACGACCTTGCGCATGATTCCTTCGCCCACACTGTGGGTACGTATGCCTTTAACGTTCTTGAGGGTCAAGTGGACCAGTCTACGCTCCCTTGCTCCCAATGGCTGAAGTGTTACCGGGCGTCCGATTTTTTGGGCCTTTTTTGCCATACGGTGTGCAAGAAGCGAGATACTCTTTTCCCTTTTTTCCCGATAGCCCTGTGCTTCCAGCTTAATCCCGGTACGGCTTTCGACCTTGTGTCGCAGAATACGGTTAACAATATATTCTAATGCATTAAGATTTTGGCCTTCTTTCCCTATGATCAGGGAAAGATCTTCCCCGGATATGTCCAGATACGGTCCTTCTTCGTCGGCCTTGATCTCTACTTGTCCCGCAAGACCGGCCCTATTCAAAAGTTCCTCAGTGATCTCCATGGCAAGAGAGATGTGTTTATCCAGATCTTCCGGAACATCTTTGCCGGGTTTGATCTCATCCTCTTCGGATTCAGGTACTTCGGGTGTGTGACGATTGGCTTCAGCCTCTAACGGCACGTTTTCTTCTTCTGGTTTTTTTTCTGTAACCGGAGGAGTGAACTCTTTAAGCACGGCCTGTATCTTGGCCTTGCGTCCTCCCAGTCCGAATATGCCTGTGGACCCCCGGGTTAGTATATTGATTTCAAGATCGTCAGGCTTTGCCTCAAAATATTTGCATGCAGCTTCTATGGCATAGTCTACGGTTTTGCCGTCAAATTCTCTTGATTCTTGTGCCGATGCAGAAGATTTGTTATCTGTCATTATCTTTTATTCCACTTAGTCGGTAAATTTGTTCACATAGTGTTGCTGTGCAATAGTAAGCACGTTGTTAATCAACCAGTAGAGCACCAATCCCGAGGGAAAATTTATAAACATACAGGTAAAAATCACAGGTAAAAATTGCATCATGCGGGCCTGCATGGGGTCAAGGGAAGAAGGGCTTAATTTCTGCTGTAAATACATGGAAAGCCCCATGAGCAGCGTAAGTACTGGTATGCCTCCCAGGTAAGGAATGTTTACCCCGGGTATCATTAGACGGTCAGGAGCTGAAAGGTCGTTTATCCACAGCATGAAAGGGGCATGACGCACCTCTATTGATTGAAGCAATACCTTGTATAAGGCAAAAAACACCGGAATCTGAAGCAGCATGGGCAGACAGCCGCCCAAAGGATTCACTTTGTAGGTTTTATAGAGCTGCATGAGCTCCTTGTTCATTTTTTCTTTATCTTTCCCGTACTTTTCCTTAAGCTTAGCCATTTTTGGCTGCAGCTTTTGCATGGTCTTCATGGACTTTGCGCTTTTTTGCGCCAAGGGCCAGAAGGCAATCTTGATCAGTATGGTAACAATAATTATGGCCAGGCCATAATTATGAATATATCGATAGAGGAATTTAAGAAAGTACAGAAGGGGCTTGGCAATCGGATCAAACCAACCAAAATTTATGGCCTTAGAAAGATTATGCCCCAGGGCGTTCAGGCGGTCGATATCTTTTGGTCCGAAATATATTCCCAGATTCAAGACCTCAACTCCTTGCCCTGCGCCTTTAGGAGATGGCTTGAGTGCAGTCAGCCGGCTCTCAGTCAGACCGTCAGCCTCTTTTTTCTCAATCAATACATTCCATGGGCCCTCGCTGACAACCGGGATCAAAGCTGTCATGAAATAGTCGTCGCCGTAACCCATCCAGTCAACCGGACCTGTGTAGGCATGTTTTTCCCCGATGTCGTCCAGTTTTATTTCATGCAACTCATTTTTGGCGTAATAGGAAGGACCTGTAAATGTAAATCTACTATATGTGAGTCCACTTAATCCACTTCCTCCCTCGCCGGGTTTATTGTACAAGCATAACGTGCCCGGGATGGTCCCCGCCCCTGATAAATAAACAGATAGATCTATCCAGTAACTTCCCTGGTGGAATGTGTATGCCCTTGTGATTTTAATGCCATTGGACATATTGCAGGTAAACTTCAGTTGTGCTTCCTCTCCGGCCCTTGTAAGTTTCAGGCCTTCCTTATCCGGCTCAAAGAATTGGGATGACAGGTCTACCGGCGGCTGAGATTCCATTTGAAGCCCAAGGGGTAGATGCAAGGGAGAGACATCGATCAAATTCACAGGAGCAGCCTCATCTGAAAGCGTTGTCAGGTATTGCTTTAAGAGGTATTTTTTAACTGTGCCCCCTCTTTCTGAGAAAACGAGTCGGTAAAGATCCGTTTCCACAGTGATGTCTCTTGCCTTGCGAAGGGGTGCCTTTGTGTCAACTGGAATATCAGGACTTCTTATACCGCTCAGGGTAGAAACAATGGCGCCCCCATCAGTGCGAATGCCTTCCCCATATTCATGGTCTGGGGCTTGCTCACCGAAACCTGTGGCAGGGGCATTCTCAACACCGGTTTCTTCACGAGGTGGTTGTGATACATCGCTACCAAAGAAAAACTGAAACCCAATCAATACTGCTATAGACAAAACTAACGCTAATAATGTACGTGAATCCATTGTAGTAAACCTTAATCATCAGAGCCGTCTTCTCAACTCCATCTCCGGTTTTTAATTGGAGTTTTGCAAACGGCTAATCAAGCAACCATTTTTTTGCTGTGAAGGGCCTTCTTAACGTAAACCGGCAATCAGGGGACAGGGTCGTATCCGCCCGGAGTCCAGGGATGACACCTTAGGAGTCGTTTGGTAGCCAACACAATACCTGTAATAGGACCGTGTTTAACAATGGCCTCCTCAGCGTATCGGGAGCAACTCGGAACGAAACGGCAAGACCTTGGTAAAATAGGGGAAAACAATAGCCTGTATATTCTAATAAAAAAAATGAAGAATTTGCTCAATATGGTCTTAGTATTCAATTGTCAACACCTGTTCGAGGCATCAAATGCCTTGACAAGATTGCTCTTGAGTTCATTCCAATCAAGGTGGAAAAATTTCCTGTATGGCACAAAAATCAGATCATGACCTGGAGGAAAAATCCGCTTGTTCGTGCGGAATAACTCCCTGATCAGCCTTTTGGCCCTGTTTCTCTTGGTGGCTCCACCAATTTTTCTGCTGGCACTGATACCGATTCTACAGTAAGGCAAACAATTCCTTGCAACTATAATAGTAAGGCCAGGCAGCTTTAATCGTTTCCCCTTTTTATAAACCCTGATAAAATTTTCCGCGCCTGTCAATCTCTCTTTTTTTGAGAAAGATTGGGTGTGTAAGGACTGCCTCATTTTATTGTAAGGCGTTTTTGTTTTACGTCCAGAAGGCTTCCTCTACAATAACCTTTATGCTGATAAGCTGTGTCTCCCTTTTGCTCTGCGCCTGCTCAGTACTCTACGGCCTGCCTTTGTACTCATACGTTTACGAAATCCGTGGGTCCTCTTTCTTTTTAAATTGCTCGGTTGAAAAGTCCTTTTCATATTAATCAGCTCCTTACTCCCAAATTATCCGGGCAATATTGTGCCAAAACTGTTAACAAATAGTTTGTTTTTAAATTCAAAATTCAAAATTTAGAATTCAAAATTGTGTCTGAACGGCCTTTTTGTTCAGACACTAAATACATGCATGTGCCAGGACCGTGAACAACAAAGGAGACAATTTATCCAAAAAATTCAACATACTAAGAAAAATTTAGAAACAATTTACTCTATTAGGGTAAATACCCGGCAAGCTCCAAATTCATACCCACATGCTAAGTATATGTCAAGATAAGTTACGGGTCTGGAATTTTGCAAAAGGCTCATCCGGCTATTTCTTGCCAACTGGAAATGCCTTTGGTAGGGTTCAATCCTGTTTGAAAAGATATTTTGTTTTTTTAAAAGAAAGACACAGATTGTGGCATCCTTCATTCATTAGTTTACACTTTTTTCGAAAAAGTGTGTATTATCGAATTGAATGCCGATGTCGAAATTGGAAATTCGAAATTCGAAATTAGGTAACGCATCTACATCTTTGTATTTTTTCCAATTTCTATTTTCTAATTTCACCGTTCCGTGAACGGTTACTATTAACTTAAGGTAATAATTATGTTTTTAGGTTCTATTTTAGGGCGGTTCTCAAGCGATCTGGCCATTGATTTGGGAACTGCAAATACACTGGTATATGTGAAGGGTAAGGGCATAGTCCTGCGTGAACCATCTGTGGTCGCAGTGCGCAAGGATGCCAAGGCAAATAGAGTCGTGGCCGTGGGCAGAGACGCCAAAAATATGCTAGGGAGGACACCTGGAAATATTGTGGCTATCCGACCCATGAAGGATGGCGTTATTGCTGATTTTGAAGTTACAGAGGCCATGCTGCGTTATTTTATACGGAAGATACACGATCGGCGGACTCTGATTCGGCCTCGAATCAACATAAGTGTGCCGTCCGGTATCACGCAGGTTGAGAAGCGAGCTGTCCGGGAATCCGCCGAGTCTGCAGGCGCAAGAGAAGTTTACCTGATTGAAGAGCCTATGGCAGCCGCTATTGGTGCGGGGTTGCCGATTACTGAGCCGATTGCAAATATGATAGTGGATATGGGTGGAGGTACTACTGAAGTAGCTGTCATTTCTTTAGCCGGGATCGTCTACAGTAAGTCTGTTCGTGTAGCAGGTGATAAGATGGACAGTGCTATTTTACAGTATATTAAGAGGAAATTTAATCTGCTGATTGGTGAGCATTCGGCAGAAAAAATCAAGATAGAGCTGGGCGATGTTATACCTGAAGAACCTTATAAGGAGATGGAGATAAAGGGTAGAGATCTGGTATCAGGGGTGCCCAAGACCATAACGATTAATTCGTCAGAGATACGTTCAGCTATAACAGAACAGATAGACACAATAGTCGATACGGTAAAAAGCGTACTTGAGCAGACCCCCCCGGAATTGGCTGCTGATATTGTCGATAAAGGAATTGTTCTAACAGGAGGTGTGGCCTTGCTGAAGAATTTGGATAAGCTCTTGAGAGAGGAAACAAATCTTCCTATAATTATTGCTGACGATCCTTTATCTTCCGTGGTTTTAGGTTCCGGTATGGCCCTGGACAATCTTGATATCTTGAAAGAAGTTATGATCCATTAATTCA
>JAUWHV010000040.1 GCA_030605675.1 Deltaproteobacteria bacterium
TGGTTGTTGAGGAAAAAGAAACAATCATTGGCAGGATAGAAGACAGTATCCATATTCACGGTCTGCTTGAATTTGGGGGTGGGTACTATAGCACTGACATGGTTCATGCCGGTCATGAAAAGGGAAGTGACCTTTGCATGCCTACTGTTGAAATCGGAATTGGAGCAGAGATCAACGATTGGGTAAGTGCGGAAATTGCACTGCTTTATGAAGATAATCCCGAATGGATGGGAGGAGAAGAGGAAGGCTTTGACGTAGATCAAGCCATTATCACCATTGCAAATCCGGAAGTAACACCTGCTTTTCTGATGGCTGGTAAAATGTATGTGCCCTTTGGAGCACTCCTTACGCATTTCCCGGACAAACCCCTCAACGATGGGCCCCTCACATTGATGCTTGGTGAGACAAACGAAAAGGCCCTGTTGATCGGAGCCGAAATGGAAGGTTTCACTGTTTCAGCTTACGTTTACAACGGTGACGTAGAGGAAAAAGGTGGCGGTAGCAACTACATTGAAAATTATGGATTCGATGCCAACTACGCCTTTGAGGATACCACCCAGGATTTAGATTTGCTTATCGGGGCTTCATATATTTCCAATATTACTGATTCTGGTAACAGCATGGAGCATGTGTTAGATGGCGACATAAAGCAATACGCAGGCGGCGCTGATGTATATTTACATGTAGGCTATCAGGGCATGTTCCTTGATGGGGAATACATGGCGGCTGTTGATAGTTTTAAGACGTGCCCCGGGGGGATTTGTGGCAATAGTTACAAGCCGGCGGTCTGGAACATTGAGGCTGGATACAACTACAACTGGTGGCGAAATCTCGAAATCGCCGTTAAGTATGCAGGCTCAGATGATGGTGGGGCTTTTGAATTGCCAAAACGTCGTTACGGAATCAACCTCAATCAGGAGATTTTCGACGATACGATCTTCTCCCTTGGTTATATGTATGACTATATGCATGCAGATGATCATGCAGGCAGAGACTCACGGGATTTGTTATTCAGCCAGATAGCTGTCGAATTCTAAAGCTGATCCCAATATAATCTTCACTAAGCGAAAAAGGCGCTGGTTAATATTTTGACCAGTGCCTTATTTTTTTGTGCGGTTAAAAAACTATTCAAAACCCATCACGATAATTCTTTTTTTTGCTTCCCTTCGACATTCTGCGGTTCCTTGTTCGATATTCGATATTCGTTGTTCCAAATTCCAAATATTTTTTTATTTTACCTATTGCAAATGTAACGCATTTAGTTTATCAGTAAATAAGAAGTGATTCTGAATGCTTTATGTGGGAAGCAAAACTAAAGAGGTAAATAATTTTCAGGGAGCGTTGCCATGAACAAAAGCACCAACACATGCATCAAGACAGGACGGCCTATAGTTCACCCTGTTGTGTGCCAGATGTGCCTGCGAAAGTGCCCGCGAGCAGGAAGGCAAGGGCGGCGGTGCAGATCAATGATAGCAAAACGCTTCCTAATAGAGAATGAAGGTCTAAACAATGAATGGAGATAAGATCATGGTAGGAGGTCGAACGTCCATACGCGGACCGGTTACACAAAGGCGCCCTACAGGGAATGCAACACAATTTGCTGTTGCCGGCGGCACAGCACTTGCCGGCGTCCGTGACTCTCTCAATTCAATCCGGGACATTTTAGATTCCACGGATCACGCAGTGGCGGAGTTTATCCAGATCCAGAAAATGGAATCCATGGAGCACCTGGCCGGAGGTCTGTGCCATGACCTCAATAACGGTCTGCTAACCATCGCGGCCACAGTGTACCGGCTCGAAAAGGAATTTCCTCAACCTGATATACAACAGAGGGTACTGGCTGTACGCAAAGTCCTGGACAACATGGAAGGCCTGGTTAATCGCCTGCAGGCCCTCGGACCTGACGAAATCACGGTGGAGTTGGCCCACAGAGATTTAAGCGTAGAGGTAAAACTGGTCCTTGATGCCCTGAGATCATCTTTCAACGAGAATATCAATCTACATTTTACTCCCTGCGGTAATCCCCTTCCGGTTCTATTAAGTCAGGGTGACATATGGCGGATCTTGAGCAATCTTGCAGTTAACGTCCAAGAGGCCATGACAGAAGGGGGGGACCTGCTTATTGGGACTTTCAAACGCACTGTTGACAGTTCTTACTGCCGGCAGCACGGCAATGCTTATCCAGGGACCTTTGCAGTCCTTTCCGTATGCGATTACGGGCCGGGCATACCTAAAGACGTACTTGACCGGATTTTCGATCCCCTCTTTTCCACCAAAGAAGTAAATGGAAAAAACCGAAAGCGGGGATGGGGCCTGGCTATTGTCTTTGCCCTGATACGTCGCAGAGGCGGATGGATTGATGTGACAAGCGTCCCTGGGGAAGGGAGCACCTTCGAGGTCTTCCTGCCCTTGCAAGTGGAAAATGAAGTGAAACATAACTGTAAGCGTTCACAGGGCACCCCTTCGGGTTCGGTTGAGGCGCCTTTGTTGGCTTCAGCAATCTCTCTCGTGATCCTTATCAGGTCCTTTGCGCTTGTATGGCAGGTAAAACAATAACTTTC
>JAUWHV010000117.1 GCA_030605675.1 Deltaproteobacteria bacterium
ATGGGCTGGATGTAAGAGTTGTTTGTGCTCAGCCGACATATATAAAAAATTTGGGGATTGAGGAATTTAGGAATTTAGGGATTGAAGGTTGTTATATTGATTTTAATTCCTCAATCCCTCAATTCGCAATTCCTCAATCAACAAAGTGAGCTAAAGTGATTACACTGCAAAAAGTCCTGGAACATGATTCCGCTCAAAATGCTCCGGATGTAAGGCGCGAGATTTCCGAGGAATGAGACGTACTGGGTGTACCTCGCAGTGACGAGGAAATTGAAGTAACGCAGCAGATGGAGTATTTTCAGCGGAATCATGAATCATATTTTTCCTTGGACACTAACCGCTCTCAGTATAATAGGGGCAATACTGAACATAAGAAAAAAACGTTCTGGTTTTGCAGTCTATACAGTAGCCAACATCGGCTGGATAATCGTTAATATCCATCACGAAATTTATGCGCAGGCAGCCCTGTTTATAGTCTTTACCGGGCTTTCTACCTGGGGATGGATAGAATGGGGACGCAAAAGGTGGGGCAGACCATGACGGCATTCTTTGAGACCTTTGAACACGGAGCTGACATAGGGATCAGAGGTAGAGGCAAGACACTGTCAGAGGCCTTTGAAAATGGTGCGAAGTCAATGTTTTCCCTCTTGGTGGAAGACTTTGACACGGTCATCCCTGAAAAATCAGTCACAATTTCCTGCGGGTCCTTTGATATTGAAGGTCTGTTTGTTGCCTGGCTCAATTCCCTTTTGGCTGAATCTGATATACAAAGGTTGATATTCAGCGACTTCAAAGTGAAAATACAGGATCTCAAACTTACAGGAACAGCAATGGGAGAACCCTTCGATTTTTCAAAGCACCAGCGAGGGGTGGAAGTCAAGGGAGCAACTTTCACAGAACTAGCAGTCAGGCAAGATGGAGACTGGTGGATCGCCCAGTGTGTTGTGGATGTATGAACCCGGGAGGTAAATAATGGAGCTTAAACAACTAAAACGTCTGGGAGAGTATCAGTGGGAGATCCCAAAGGAAGGGGACATGAGGGTACCCGCCCTTGTCTTCGCCAGTAAGGAACTGGTCTCTGACATGGATGAAAAGGTCCGCGAACAGCTCAGCAACGTGGCCTCATTGCCGGGGATTGTGAAGGCTGCCATTGCTATGCCTGATGCCCATTGGGGCTATGGTTTTCCCATTGGAGGAGTTGCGGCCTTTGATCCGGATGACGGAGGTATTATCTCCGTAGGCGGAGTCGGCTATGATATTTCGTGCGGGGTCAGGAACCTGCTGACCGGTCTCACGCGAGACGAGGTCCTGCCCCTTCTTGAATCCCTGATTGATCGACTCTTCCGGGTTGTTCCATCCGGTGTAGGCTCTGAAGGCAAAATCAGGCTCACACCTGCCGAACTGGACGATGTTCTCACTGGAGGTGCACAGTGGGCAGTAGAACAAGGTTATGGGCTTCCTGAAGATCTGGCCCACACTGAAGAGGAGGGAAGACTGGAAGGGGCTGACCCTTCTTGTGTCTCAGATATTGCCAAACGCCGCCAGTATCGTCAGGTTGGGACCCTTGGTTCAGGAAACCATTATCTGGAAATACAGTATGTGGAAGAGATATTTCATCAGCCTTCGGCCAAGGCCTTTGGTTTGAAACAAGGAGATGTGGTAGTGGCAATCCACTGCGGCTCCAGGGCACTTGGGCACCAGATTGGGACAGATTACCTTCAGATACTGGACAAGGCAGGCAAGAAGTATCAGATCCCCATCAGAGAGAGGGAACTTGTCTGTACCCCTATAAACTCCCCTGAAGGAAAGAGATATTATAAGGCCATGGCCTGTGGGGTAAACTGTGCACTTGCCAACCGGCAGGTAATTACTCATCTCACACGCCAGGTTTTCCATGAAATAGTTCCAAAGGCCATAGTGAAAAACCTATATGATGTCAGTCACAACACATGCAAAATTGAAGAACACAGGGTAAACGGCAAGGTGAAACGCCTTTATGTCCACAGGAAAGGGGCTACCAGGGCCTTTGGTCCAGGCAGACCCGAGATACCTGAGGCATTCAGGAACATCGGTCAACCTGTGCTCATAGGCGGGACCATGGGGACCTGTTCCTATATTCTTGTAGGCCAGGAAACAGGGGAAGCCCTGGCCTGGGGCTCTGCCTGCCACGGAGCAGGCCGTTCAATGAGTCGAAGGGCCGCGCTGAAACGCTGGAAGGGCCGGAAGGTAATTGCCGAACTGGCCCACAGAGGAATCCTCATCCGGGCAGCGAGCTACCGGGGTGCGGCAGAAGAAGCACCTGAAGCATACAAGGATGTTACAAGTGTAGTGGATTCCACACACAGGGCAGGACTTGCAAGAAAAGTGGCAAAGCTGCGACCCATGGCCTGCATCAAGGGTTGATTAATTTTCCAGCGTCTGCCCCTTCAGGACACGGATACCGCACTATTTTCCCTTCAAAGGTGCGGAATATTGCCTCATCTTTGCCGACTTCAAGCAGACATGAAGGTATCATCAGGGCCTTCCCTCCACCACCAGGAAGATCCACAACATAGTTCGGGATACACAGACCACCTATTTTGCCCCACAGCCCCTGAATAATTTCCACACCCTTTCTGATATCTGTTCGAAAGTGATCTGTCCCCTGCACTGCATCACAGTGGAAGAGGTAGTAAGGTCTTACCATGATCCTCTGAAGCCCACGGCACAGGTCTCGTATCACTTCCAGGGAATCATTGACCCCTTTTAACAACACAGTCTGATTGGACAGTGGTATCCCTGCCTTGAGGAGCCTTTCGCATGCCTCTGTGGACTCAGGTGTGATTTCTCTTGGATGATTGAAATGAGTGCTTATCCAGAGGGGACGGTGTCCGGCCAGCATCTGGCACAAATCGTCGGTTATGCGCATGGGAAGCACTACAGGAATCCTGGTACCGATACGCAACACCTCCACATGGGGAATTTCCCTAAATGCCTTTAAAAAATCATCCAGCAGCCTCAGAGGCATTGTGAGGGGATCTCCACCGGAGACAATGACTTCACGCACACGGGGACTGCCTGCAACATAGTCCACCATACGATAAAGGGCCTCTCTTGTAGTGCCGGCCTCCGGATTTCTCCATGCACGTTTCCTGTTGCAATGACGGCAATACACAGCACATGTGCCGGTTACCATTGCCAGTACACGGTCCGGATACCTGTGAATCAGACCGGGAACCGGCATGTGCGCCCGTTCGGCCAGGGGGTCTTCTTCTGAACCCGGGAGGGAAAACCTGATCTCCCCGGGATCAGGAATACACTGCTTCCTGATAGGATCATCGGGATCTGACCAGTCGATCAGGGACAGATAATATGGCGTAACGGCATACCTGTATAGTGCTATGACATCTCTGTAAATCTTTATCTCAGAGGACGTAAGTTGCAACAACCCTGACAGTGCATCAAGCCCCTTAATACGATTTGAAAACTGCCGGCGCCAATCAGACCAGTGCCCTGTTTCACCCCTATTCATTGTTTTTTTCATAGGCGTTCACAGGTTCAGGGTTCACCGTTCAGGGTTATCCTCAGAATTAAATGTTTTATTTTCCTTCGACATTCTGCGGTTCCTTGTTCGATATTCGATATTCGTTGTTCCAGTTTCTTATCACTCTAAAAACTTGATTACTTCCGTGAAATCACCTATGAATTTCTTTGAAAAGACTAATTTTGGTGATAAGTTTAGAGTTCTCTCAAAATATTCTTTTGACTGCTGATACATCTCTAGGCTTTTATAACAAATGGCTATATCACATGAAATCTGGGGAATATCTTTATATTGAGGATCAATTTCTATAGATTTTTCAAAATACTCAATGGCATCCTTATAATTTCCTAAATCCATGCATATCTTTGCCATATAAAAATAAGGATTTATCTTTGTGCAGGGACGATTAAGCCTTGCCCCGGGAATTGTAACTGCTACAGCGGGTATTTGAAGTTCAGGATAAGTCGTGTTGGTTACAATTACTTCCAGATTATCCTGTTTAATAAAATCTACTGCCTTCTCCATTTCTACTTTAAAATCCTTATGTTTGTAAGTAGGTACTTTATTAAAATGGATAGTTTCTTTATTTTCTATTAAATATGAAGCATCCTCTAAAGTCTTAAAATATGGAAAGCAATAAGTAGGTCCCCCTGGCTTTTTATGTTTGTTTTCTTTATAAATAATCTGTGCCCTATGTTGGGCCAACTCAGTCAGGGCACGAATTAAGGCAAAATCACGATTCAGGTGTGCGCCTGCCGCGTTATATATCCTGACGGTATTTGTTGGTGGATTTGAATCATAAGCAAGGACACTTACAGTTGGTATATTTAATCCTAAGGTGAAATCCTTAATATAAAGCTCAATACCTGCGTCAAGGAATTTATTTATCAATGACTTTGCGATATGATGATTAATGGAAGACATATCAAGAGATGGTGTAGACAGTTTCCCTTCTATTACTCTTGAGATATTATGCCTTTCTATTACCTCTCCTATTGCCTGAAGTATTGCCTCTTGTATTGTATTTCCACTAGCAAATCCTGTAGTGCCATAGATAAGATAAAACCAGTGTAAAGGAAAAAGAATAGGTTTATTATGCGTTAAAGAAAAGGCTTCTATCCAGGGAAGAG
Organism: Deltaproteobacteria bacterium; assembly: GCA_030605675.1. Classification (GTDB taxonomy): domain Bacteria; phylum Desulfobacterota; class Dissulfuribacteria; order Dissulfuribacterales; family UBA3076; genus UBA3076. The sequence goes on from JAUWHV010000117.1 coordinate 4,654, forward strand.
GTGCCTTTCTTAAATCTTCTAATATCTCGTTTGTTTGATAAATAGAGGGTAAAGATAAAAGCAAACTTAATGGATCTAATGCATTTTCATTTAAATTATCATAGCTCGAAATGATAAAAGGTTCTTTTTCTTTTATAAACCACTCACAACTATAGCGTTCAATGGCCTCCATTAATGCGCTGGCCTTTGCCTGCTCTATAGATACACCCTTCCCGCAACTTTCACCTATTCCCAAACTTGTCTCAATC
>JAUWHV010000075.1 GCA_030605675.1 Deltaproteobacteria bacterium
TTGCTTTGCGTTTTCCTGACATGTAAAGACTATACGTTGAGGGCTTGAAGGGGTCAAGAAATGGCTGCAGCGGACGCAAATTTAGAGTATGTAATTGTAGAATTTTTGTAGCCGTTCACGGCTTGAAACTTGAAATTGGAAAGTAGAAATTGGGGAGAGATGAACGGCTTGAAATTTGAAATTGGAAATTAGGAAAAGATGAAACGTGTCTATGAGTTGGATGTTTACAGATTGGCAGAAGAGTTATCAGAGTCAAACGCGACAGGATACAAAGCAATAGTTGAAAAACTCAGCCCTCAATTGAATACGTTCAACAACAGTACAAAAGCATGAAGGCCAAATTTCCAATTTCTAATTTCAGCGTTCCGCGAACGCTTACAATATTCCTTTGTTCGTATGGATTTAGGGGGTTGCTGTAAACGGCAAAATAGAGATTGCCTGTCTTCCAAGGATGTTTTATTGTCATAACTAGTCGAGGGAGATAAAAAATGGAAAAATTTTCAAAGTCGGGACGTTACTGGCTTATTTTAATTGCTCTGGTTTGTGTTTTCATGGTCATAGGCACCTATCAAGCACATCAAATTGCCTCTGCCAGGGAAAACGGAACTTACGAACAACTTAAAATTTTCGGTTCTGTTCTCGACCTGGTACAGCGCAACTATGTTGAAGAGATTCCGCCCAAAAAACTTATCTACGGTGCAGTACAGGGCATGCTCAAATCTCTTGATCCGCACTCCTCTTTCATGAAGCCTGAGGACTACAAGGAACTTCAGATAGAGACCAAAGGCAGCTTCACCGGCATAGGCATAGAGATCAGCCTCAAAGACGGGATACTGACGGTTGTGTCCCCTATAGAGGGCACTCCAGCATACAAAGCGGGTCTGAAGGCCAATGATAAAATACTCAAGATAGAGGGCAAAACTACTAAAAACATGACCTTGATTGAGTCAGTAAAGCTTCTAAGAGGTGCCAAGGGGACCGACGTCACTATCTCCATATACCGGAAGGGATGGAGACGGCTTAAAGACGTAACCCTGACAAGGGACGTAATCCCCATAAAAAGTGTGCGATCCAGGATGCTGGAAGAGGGCTATGGTTATATACGTATTAGTAATTTCCAGAACAAGACTACTCTTGAACTGAAAAAGGCCTTAAAAGAACTGGAAAAGGGCAAAAGTCTCAATGGCCTGGTTCTTGATCTTCGAAACAATCCTGGTGGGTTACTCGACCAGGCTGTAAAAGTAGCTGACGTATTTCTGGAAAAGGGACTTATTGTCTATACAGATGGCAGGATCGAAGAACAAAAAATGCGTTTTGAGGCCCATCCGGACAAGCATCCTCACGATTACCCCATTGCAGTATTGGTCAATGAAGGAAGCGCCAGTGCCTCGGAGATAGTTGCCGGGGCCCTTCAAGATCACAAAAGGGCAATAATTTTAGGGGTCCAGACCTTTGGCAAAGGATCGGTCCAGACCATCATTCCCCTTGAAGACGGATCTGCAGTACGCCTTACCACAGCCAGATACTACACGCCTAACGGCAGATCCATACAGGCAAAGGGCATAGAGCCTGATATAGAAGTACCTTACGCGCCCATGGAAAAACCAAAAGAAAAGGACGAAATCTTTCATTTTCCGACGGAACGCGATTTAGAGGGACACCTGATAAATGAAAATGAGCCAATTGAAGATGATCTGAATTCTGTAAAAGATAAAAAAGATAAGCCGGAAGCTGTCGACTCCGAAGTTGATAATGGAGAAACACAGCCGCCCCCCATGGATAACCAGTTAGAAGAAGCGGTTAGAATATTAAAGGCGTGGGCCATATTTAAACAGTTACCTCTGCGGAAGCTATAAGGTGAGCCTAGTGCAAAACTATGTCTTTGGTCGGAACTGACGTTCCTGGTTCAATGTCCCGAACAAAATCCATGAGTTCTGCAAGAGGCTCAAATGGCTAAATCTCGCTCATCGAGGAACAAAACCCGCAAAAAGAGTCTCACAAGACGTTCTCCCCGTCTATTGTGGCCTATAATAGCCTTGGGAATAACCGGGGCAATTGTGGCCCTTGTATACCTTCTTCCTTTGCCACAGGGCACAGGACCAAAAGTCCGCCCGCCCTTTGAAGAATTTGATTCCGCACCACCTGTCTCCCGTCCTTCCAAACCATCAAGACCGAAAAGCACAGCCTCTATGCCTTTAGTAGCTATACTTATAGACGACATGGGTTATAATCTTCCAATTAACAATCAGTTTCTGAAGCTAGAGGCCCCTCTTTCCTTTTCCTTTCTCCCAGCAGCACCTCATACGCCCAAGCTGGCCAAAAAGGCCAAGGATCTCGGCAAAGATGTCTTAATACACCTACCTCTGGAGCCTGTTAACAGTGCGATTGACCCTGGTCCCGGCGTCCTGCGTCTAAGTATGGACTTTGATTCCATGTTACAGATACTCAGAAAGGACCTGGATGCTGTGCCTGGTGCAATCGGAGTAAATAATCACATGGGTTCTAAATTCACTGCAAGTAAAAGGGGCATGGAATTGATTCTTACTGAAATAAAACGCCGTGGTCTTTTTTTTGTTGACAGCAAGACTACTCATGACAGTGTGGCATATGTAACTGCCAGATCTATGGGGATACCGGCTGCTGAAAGGACCGTGTTTCTAGATCACGATACTCAAAAGGAATCCATCAGAAGGGAAATCAAGAAAATGGTGAAACTGTCTATGGAGAATGGATGTGTCCTTGCCATAGGGCATCCGACACCTAATACGTGGAAGGTTTTGTATGAGGAGCTACCGCGGGTAAGGAAGCGTGTCAGGATTGTTCCGGTTCATAAGATTCTTGTTGCCCAATAGAACGTACGGCATCCTTCATTCTGCAGTTTACACTTTTTCAACATAGACGGATGCCGGCCATTAGCTGTTAGCCGTTAGCTATTAACCGCTAATCGCTTAAATTAGCCGCCTTCGGCGGGACTTCTCTGACAGGATGAACAAGATTTACATGATTTTCATTTATCCTGTTGATCCTGTCAAAAAAATGGAAATTCCTATACTATCAAGTTACCTGGAAATAATGAAAATGAAATACGGAGAAAAAGAAATAAAAAAGGCCGAGCTTGAATCATGGCCGAATCCATGCCCTGAACGTAACTATACCATAGAGATAAGTTTCCCGGAATTCACCTGCCTTTGCCCAAGGTCAGGATATCCTGATTTTGCAACCATAAGGATAACCTATGTACCGGACCGGTTCATAGTAGAACTGAAATCTCTAAAACTCTATCTCAACACCTATAGAGATCAATATGTTTCGCACGAAGAAGCCGTCAACAAAATTTTCTCAGACCTGACCGAGGTCCTTTCCCCCCGCACTATCAAGGTGGAAGGTGATTTTCATCCAAGAGGTAATATCCACACTGTGATCAAGGTTGAAGGAGGCCCCGGATTACCCTCAGAGCTTGTTCCCAGGCAGAAATAGCGGTTTTGCCTTACCCCTGTTCAACAGCATGATCCGGACAATTTCCTAATAAGGGCACTTTCTCTGCATATCGCCACATTGGGAAAAAACTAAAATAGTTGGAATAATCGTTCGCGATATTTATCACTCCAGCCACGATACCAATTTGTCCGTCTCAACTCTATCGGTTCTGAATTTATTTATAGGGGATCCCAAATCTGGATAACCGATTGATAAACCGATTACGAGTCGCTTGGTCTCAGGAATGGAAAGAAAGTTTTTGATCTGCTTGGCATAATCTGTTGAAAAAGCCTGCGGTACTGTGCCAAGCCCCTTAGCGTGGGCCGCCAACATCAGGCTTTGGGCGAATAACCCTATGTCAAAAAGTGACCAGAGACTGAGAGAGCTATCCTGGAAGAGATATATGGCATGGGGCGCATAATAGAAATTGAAATTCACTTTCTTCGATTTTCGGACTACTTCAGGATCTTTCAGATCGATTCCGGCTGCTTCAGCTTTTGTTTTATATAAATGATTTATTCTGGCTTCTTCAGCCGGTGGCCAAAATTGCGGCTCGGGCAAATCCGGCGTTGGTTCCACACCCTTTGTAAGAAGCTCGACCATCATCTTTGAAAGCGCCTCTTTTTTAGCACCAGATAAAATAATAATTTCCCACGGCTGGCTATTCTTGTATGACGGGCTCCATTTTGCAATATTGACTACCTCCATTAGAAGATCCTTCGAAACCTTTTCTGGTTTGAAGGCGCGAATACTCATCCGTTTTTTGATGCATTCTATAGCGTCCATAATATCCCCTTTTTCTATATACCATCCTTATCCATCACAGGAGTGACCGTTTCCACTGCTGCTTTCTTGTTTTCAAACGAAGTTTCAAATTGAAGTTGCCTGGCAACGAGGATTTGTATGCTATAAAAACTCTTATAAAACTCTAAAAACGCCTCTGCTTTACCAAGTCTCATGAAATTCGTTCAAAAACTTTTTGATAATCAGCCAGTTTTTCCACATGACCAAATCTATTAACCTTGGCAACATGCTTGAAATCATTGGTAACGAATATCGCATCGTTTACGATTGCCAAGGCATGATATAAAGAATCGCTGAGTTCAGGATAACCACTTTTCGGATTTCCTGTGCGAGCGATTTCAATAGCTTTCATTCTGATAACAAGACTCGGAACTACAACCAGCAATACTTTTTCGTTTACTAATTGTTCAAGGTGTAGAAGATGCTTTTGAACTTTCTGCAAATTATCTAAATTCCCACAAAGAACCTCGGTTATTTCATCTAACAACAAACTTGGCGCTACAAGTTGAATTTCATTTGCAATCGCATGAGATATCAACTGTCTGGCAGTCACCTGTAATTGACGCCCGTATATCATTTCTAGAAAAACATTAGCATCCGGCACAATTATATTATTCATAGTTCTTTATTGCCTGCATTCGTCTTTTTGAACGAATTTGACGTAAAACTTCTGTAGGCTCCTCATTCATTGAAAGTGTCGGTAGGCTGTGTAACTGATCAAGTAAACGCTGCCTTTCTGAATCAAGGGGAGCCTGCGCCGGGTAAGGACTCTCTGTATTTACAGGAACCAAACGTGCCAAAGGCTTTCCTTTCCTTTCAATAGTAATAATATCGCCTTTATAAAATACTTCATCGAGCAATGTACCGAATTGCCGACGTGCACTGGTGACATCAACTGTCCTTTGCATACTCTATCTCCATCCTTAATAGGATTAGCAACCATATATGTCATATAAGTTATTATGGTTCAAAAAAATAGATTTGTCAATCCTCAATTAAGGAAGCCATGTGATTTAAGAATCATTCAACGGGTCAAAAAAATGAAATGGAAGCAGAACGCTCGGGTCACCAGCCGTAGGGGGCGGCGAGGACTGCGCAAAAGCTTAAAAAGGTTGAAAGCTAACTCCCCCACGTCCCCCAAAAGTATCTCATTCCCAATTATTCCAGCCGTCCAGTTCACTCAGAACCAGTGTCCCCTATCTCTTGACATACTACGCCATGAAAACTATAATGGTCATAAAAATTATCAAGAGGAAATATAAATGGAAGATTTTCAGCAGATTTTACCGGTCACCAAAGTAAAGAGGAATCTTCTCGATATTCTTAAGCATATGGAAGAAGAGGAGGCAACCATCGCCCTTACCAGAAATGGTGAGCCAGTAGGAGTAATGATGCCCCTTTCCCGGTACGAAGCACTCCTGGAAACCATCGATATACTGTGTAATAAAGAAATTCTTCACTCTTTGGAAAAATCAAAACAAGACTTCAAGTCAGGTAAGGTTTTCTCACATGAGGAGGTCTGGGAAGATTAATGACCTATCGCCTTCTGTATTCCCAAACTTCCCGTGAGCAGATAAGAGCTCTTCATCCTCAAATAAAACCAATTGTTAAGACACTCATTCAAAAGCTCAGGGAGAGCCCCTATTTGGGCAAGGCCCTTGAACGAAAACTTTCAGGTTATTGTTCGCTGAGAACAAAAAGATTTCGGGTAATTTATAAAATCGACCACATGAACCATATCACCCAGATCCATTATATTGGTCATCGGAAAGACATTTATGAGGTCTTCAAGGAATTCCTCGCTAAGGGATAATTTCCTCACCTTCCTTTTGGCTTATCTACTTTCGTCGGGCGCTCAAAAGGTCCGTGTGGGTCTGCCCCGA
>JAUWHV010000047.1 GCA_030605675.1 Deltaproteobacteria bacterium
GATTCCAATGTAGTTAAGGATGTAAGTAGCTATTCAGGTGAATAGACTGAAGGTAGAAGGCTGAAGTAACCGCCCGCCCTAGTTGAATAGAAAAACAAGGACATTCAACGGGGTAAACTTCGCTCAAGACGCAAAGGACGCAAAGAAATGACGGGCCTGAATAGTTAAGGATGTAATTAAGATTGCTTATGAGTAAAAATACACAAAAAAAAGAGAATACCAAGCACAGTACAATCCGTGAGCTTCCGGTGTTGCCCGGTAAAGAGCTTGTGCTCTTTCCCCATATGGTTGTTTCTTGGGTAGTGGAACAGCCAAATCTCGTAAAGCTGGTTGATGACGCCCTTGCAGCAGACAGGACCGTAGTGGTAATGAGCGAAAAAAAGGGGGATGACAAGCCTCTTGGTTTCCATAATGTAGGTACTGTAGGCCTGATACTCCGAATGGCTAAAAATGAGGAGGGCCATGCAAGGCTGATAGTTCAAGGGGTCACCAGGGTACGGCTTTTGGAGATTACGGAAGAGGAGCCGTATATAAAGGCAAAGGTGGAGCCGGTACAGCACATAGATAGCCATGATCTTGAGATCCAGGCCCTTGTGGTAAATGTCAGGCAGATTTTTTCCAAGGTGTTGGAGCTGTCTCCCAATCTCCCCCGAGAGCTCGGTGCGATGATAATGGGTGTGGAAGATTCAGGTGCCTTGGCAGACGTAGTGATCAGCCATCTCAATATTTCAACTGATGATAAGCAGACCGTATTGGAAGCCTTGGATGTCAAGGAGCGGCTGCAGGCGGCCCTTCGTATTCTGACCGGTCAGCTTGAAATTCTCGAACTTGGACACAAGATCCAGTCCCAGGTCAAGGGACAGGTGGAGAAGACCCAGAAGGAATTCCTTCTGCGAGAACAGCTAAAGGCCATAAAGAAGGAACTTGGAGAAGGGGAAGAGAAGCCGGATGAGATCGAGGAACTGAGGGAGAAGCTGGAGGCCAAGGGTCTGCCGGAAGACGCCATGAAAGAGGCCAAGCGTGAGCTTGACCGCCTTTCCAAGATGCATCCCTTTGCCCCTGAGTATACAGTAGCCCGGACCTATATTGACTGGCTGCTTGAGCTTCCCTGGAATGATTTTACAGAGGATCATCTGGACCTGGATCAGGCGGAACGTATCCTTAATGAAGATCACTATGATCTGGAAAAGGTAAAGAATCGGATCATAGAGTACCTGGCAGTGCGAAAGCTCAAACCCGATGCCAAGGGAACCATCCTGTGTTTTTATGGTCCTCCCGGCACCGGCAAGACATCTCTTGGAAAATCAATAGCCCGTTCCATGGGACGCAAGTTTTTAAGGATAGCCCTGGGAGGCATGAGGGACGAGGCGGAAATTCGCGGACATCGCCGCACTTATGTAGGGGCCATGCCGGGGCGTATTGTTCAGGGAATCAGAAAGGTGGGGGTCAAAAACCCCGTGCTGATGCTGGATGAAATTGACAAAATAGGGATGGACTTCAGGGGGGATCCGGCTTCGGCCCTTTTGGAAGTATTGGATCCGGAACAGAATATTACGTTTACCGACCACTATCTGGGTGTAGAGTTTGACCTCTCAAAGGTGATCTTTATTGCTACTGCCAATGTTTTGGATACCATACCCAGCCCCCTGCTGGACAGGTTGGAGGTATTGGAGCTCTCAGGCTACACTCTTGAGGAAAAGCTTGAGATCGCCCGGAAGTACCTGATCCCAAGACAGATTGAGGCCCATGGTCTGACCAGACGTAATCTCAGTATTAATAAAATGGCCTTGTCCAGGATCATCAGCGCCTACACACGGGAGGCAGGGGTCCGGAATCTCGAAAGGAAGATAGCTGCTGTGTGCCGGGGTGTGGCCAAGCAAGTGGCCAAAGGGCGGACTGACAAGGTCAAGATACGGATAAAGGGCCTGCGAGAGTACTTGGGGCCGCCCAAGTTTACGGCCGAGGTTGCAGAAAGGACCAAGGTCCCGGGTGTGGCTACAGGACTGGCATGGACTCCCTCAGGAGGGGAAATCCTGTTTGTTGAGGCCGGCAAGATGAATGGTACCGGGAAAATATTACTTACAGGAAAGCTGGGTGATGTAATGAAGGAATCCGCCCAGACCGCCCTGAGTTTTATCCGTTCCAAGGGCTCAGATTTGGGTATCCCGGACGACGCGTTCAAAGATGAGGATATCCATATCCATGTACCCTCAGGGGCCATACCCAAGGACGGTCCCTCTGCCGGAGTAGCTATATGTATGGCACTGATATCCCTTTTTACGGATCGGTCTGTCAGGCCTGACGTAGCCATGACTGGTGAAATTACATTGAGGGGACTCGTCCTTCCCGTGGGTGGGATTAAGGAAAAGGTGCTGGGTGCCCACAGGGCCGGGATAAAAGAAATTATTCTGCCAAAGCGCAATGCCGGGGATCTTGATGAAATACCTTCCCAGGTCAGGGAGACCATGAAATTTCACTTGATATCCAGGGCGGATGAGGCAGTAAATGTGGTATTCAAGTCTAAGGGACGAAAAAAGACGTCAGGTTGACACCTCAAGAAGAATTAAGTAAATTCCTCTGATTTTACTGATTATTTACCGTGAAAAAAGCTCAGGGGGCAAGGGTTCACCAAAAATCTGAACCGTTGATTTGTGCAATCAGTGCCAAAAAACATCTTTCTCTGCGGTGAATAAAGGTTCGGGGCGAAGAATTAAGAGTTGCGAACCACGAACTACGAACCACGAACTACGAACTATCCTATGGACTACAAAAATTTTCGACGTAAAAGAGCATGTTTGATAATCTGAGCGAGCGCCTGGATTCCATATTCAAGCGCCTTAAGGGTTACGGAAAGCTTTCAGAGGAGAATATCCAGGAGGGCCTGAGGGAGGTCCGTCTGGCCCTTTTGGAGGCGGACGTAAACTATAAGGTGGTAAAGGACTTTATCGCCCGGGTAAAAGAGCGTGCTGTGGGGCAGGAGGTGATGGAAAGCCTGACTCCGGCCCAGCAAGTTGTAAAAATAGTCCATGAGGAGCTTATAGCCTTACTCGGGGGGCATAATAAGAGGCTGGATCTGGCTGGACGCCAGCCTGCAGTTATACTTCTGGTGGGTCTTCAGGGTTCGGGTAAGACCACCACTGCTGCAAAACTCGCTCGCTGGTTGAAATCAAAGGGTCGAAAACCCTACCTTGTGCCTGCCGACGTTTACAGGCCCGCGGCCATAGAACAGCTAAAGATTCTTGGGGATCAGTTAAAAATTGATGTATTCCCTTCGGAGCCGTCCATGTCTCCTGTGGACATAGCTAGGCAGGCAGTTGCCAAAGCGGAAGTTGCTCGTCTCGATACGGTTATCATTGATACTGCAGGCCGTTTGCACATAGACGAGGCCCTAATGGGGGAACTCAGGGAAATAAATGCCGTGGTGTCTCCTCAGGAAATTCTGCTTGTGGCAGACGCCATGACCGGACAGGATGCTGTCAATGTAGCTCAAAAATTTGACCAGGAACTTTCTATTACAGGCGTTGTGCTTACCAAGCTTGAGGGTGACGCCAGAGGCGGTGCGGCTCTTTCAATACAGGCAGTTACAGGGAAATCCATCAAGCTGGTAGGTGTCGGTGAGAAGCTTGACGCCCTAGAACCCTTCCATCCTGATCGAATAGCCAACCGAATTCTCGGAATGGGTGATGTTCTCAGCCTGATTGAGAAGGCCCGGGATACCATTGACCAGAAAAAGGCCCTGGAGCTTCAGAACAAGCTTAAAACGGACACTTTTACATTAGAGGATTTCAGAGACCAGTTGCGGCAGATAAGGAAGATGGGAAGTCTTGAACAAATTATTTCCATGATCCCAGGTTTAAACAAAATGAAGCAGCTAAAAGGGTTGGCCCCTGACGAGAAAGAGCTCATACGGGTGGAGGCTATTATTAACTCCATGACCCCCCAGGAACGCAGGAGTTACACTATTATCAATGCCAGCCGGAGAAGGAGGATAGCCAATGGTAGCGGCACTGCGGTCCAGGATGTAAATCGCCTTCTTAAAAATTATACGGCAATGAACAAAATGCTCAAAAAAATGAGGAAAACAAAATTTAAACAGTTCCCTAAAGGGCTTTTGCCCTTTTGAATTATTTGCGGAGGTAAATATGGCAATAAAAATTCGTTTGACCCGGCATGGACGCAAGAAAAAACCGTTTTATCGTGTGGTGGCGGCAAACTCCGAGGCTGCAAGAGATGGAAAATTTCTCGAAATCCTCGGCACCTACGATCCTCTAAAGGACCCGGCGGAATTCAAGGTTGACTCATCCAAGATAGACAAGTGGCTGAGTTTAGGCGCTAAGCCCACAGATACGGTGAGGTCCTTGCTTAAAAAAGCCAGCCACCCACTGGAACCTGCTCAACAGTAAAATACAATACCGCCACATTAGGACATTGACTGCGGAGGCTAACGATGAAGGAGCTGGTTGAATACATAGCAAAGGCACTGGTAGATAATCCTGAGGCGGTGCAGGTAAACGAGGTCGAAGGAGAACAGACATCGGTTCTGGAGCTTAAGGTATCCAAGGAAGACCTTGGAAAGGTGATAGGCCGGCAAGGCCGTACCGCCAGAGCAATGAGGACCATACTCAATGCTGCATCCACAAAACTGCGGAAAAGGTCGGTCTTAGAAATACTTGAATAGTTGATGGGCACTGATACCTTCCTTTTTGCCCTTGGCAGGATTGTAAAGACCCATGGAATACGTGGTGAGGTGCAAGTGTATTCCTACTCGGATGTAGAATATTTTTTAGACTACAAAGAAATTTTTGTTCAGGGCAAATACGGCGACATAGTGCCTCAAAGGGTTATTAAGGCCCGCGTCAAAAAAGGTCAAAGCGTAATCCTGACACTTGAAGGTGTAGTTGACAGGACACAGGCAGGATCTTTTGTGGGCAAAGAGATCTTCCTGGATAGAGCCACACTGCCGCCACTAGCTGAGGGAGAGTATTACTGGCACGAGATTGAGGGACTTTCCGTGGTGAGTGCAGAAGGAGAAGAATTGGGAATTTTATCTGATGTCTTGGCAACAGGCGCCCATGATGTCTATGTGGTTAAAGGTGACAAAGGAGAGATCCTTGTGCCTGCTGTTGAACAGATGGTGAAAAAGATCGACCTTAAAAAGGGCGTCATGGTGGTGGATCTTCCCCCTGGCCTTGTTGAGGCCAATGCTCTTTGACATAGTTACTATCTTTCCCCATTTTTTTGATTCATCCTTAAAGGATGGGGTAGTAAGGCGGGCCATTGAGGCAGATATCCTGAAGGTCAGGACAGTCAACCTCAGGGATTTTACTACAGACAGGCATCGGACCACTGATGACAGACCCTTTGGTGGTGGAGAGGGCATGGTGATGAAGCCCGAACCAATCTATAGGGCACTGGATATCCTAAAAAAGGAGCCGCCTGAGGCCAGGGTCATTTTGCTGAGCCCCAGGGGAAAGTTATTTGATCAGGCTCTGGCCGGGGAGCTTGCTCAGCTCCAGCGGCTTATCCTTATATGTGGCCGATACGAAGGCGTGGATGAGCGAATCCGAGAGCACTGCGTAGATATTGAGTTGTCTGTCGGGGATTATGTTCTGTCCGGCGGTGAAGTCGCAGCTCTTGTAGTGATAGATGCTGTTAGCAGGCTTATACCGGGTGTCCTGGGATGTGAGTCATCAGCAGAGAATGATTCTTTCAGTGACGGGCTCCTGGAATTTTCTCAATACACCCGTCCCAGGGTCTTTAATGGCTGGGAGGTCCCGGAGGTATTACTGTCCGGAGATCATGCAAAAATTGCAAAATGGAGAAGGGAGCAATCCCTTGGCCTTACTTATAAACAAAGGCCGGAACTCCTTAACAGTGCCCGATTGGATGAAAAGGACATTAAATACCTCAGGGGCTTGGGGTGGGAAGAAAGCTGATCTACCTTGCCTTGGTCCATTATCCGGTCCTGAATCGGCACGGTGAGTTAATAGCCTCGGCCATTACCAACCTGGACATCCATGATATGGCAAGGCTGGCCCGGACCTATGATGTGTCGGCATATTACCTGGTCACTCCATTGTCTGATCAGCAGGTATTGGCAAGAAGCCTGATTGATCACTGGCTGGAAGGAGTCGGGGGGGATATCAATCCGGATAGACGGGAGGCCATGGGGCTTATAAGGATTGCAGGAGATATTGAAAAGGTCTGTCGCGAGATAACCCTTGAGACAGGAAGACGCGTTCTTGTATATGCCACTACTGCCAAGAAATGGCCAAACTCTGTGGATTGGTCCGGTTTGCGAAAAAAAATAGAAGATCAAGGCCGTGACAGTATTTTGCTTCTCTTTGGCACTGCTTCCGGATTTGATAACAGTGTGCTTGAAAGTGTTGATGGAGTAATTTCCCCTATAGAGGGTAATCGGGAATACAATCATTTGTCGGTCCGCAGCGCAGTTGCAATAACTTTGGACCGGCTTTTGGGTAATCAGAATTAAGAATTAAGAATGCTGAATGTTGAATTGTGGATCGTTTGGCATTCTTTATTTCCAGGAGGATATAGCTGATGGAAATTTTACGTAGACTTGAACTTGAAGAGATGCGAGCGGATATTTCGGACTTCATGCCCGGAGATACGGTGCGTGTCCACGTCAAGATTCGGGAGACAGAGGAAAAGGAACGTATACAGATATTTGAAGGCGTGGTAATCAGCCGCAGGGGCAGCGGCATGTCTGAGAGTTTTACTGTAAGAAAGATCTCTTACGGCGTTGGCGTAGAGCGCATTTTCCCCATACACTCTCCCAGGATCGAAAAGATCGAATTGGCAAAAAAGGGCCGCCGCAACCGGGCCAAATTTTACTATCTACGTGGTCTAAAAGGTAGGGCGGCACGGCAAAAGGTGAGTCCTCGTTCTTGATTTCATGAAAACCGGTGGCGGAGATTCCGGACTGGATCTCTTGTACTTTGAACGTAGTCTGTGGGACCATGGTCTCGATCCGGTTGCGGGTCTTGACGAAGTTGGCCGTGGGTGTCTGGCAGGGCCGGTAGTAGCTGCTGCTGTGATACTTTCACCTGATATTCATCTTCCAGGTGTCCGGGATTCAAAGGTCCTTTCCTCAAAACAGAGGGAAGCCCTTAACAGGGCGATAAGAGAAAAGGCCATGGCGGTTTCTGTGGCCCAGGTGGAATCTGCTGAAATAGACCGGATAAATATCCTGAAGGCCAGCCTTAAGGCAATGGCCCAGGCCGTTGATAATCTGGACCTGCGGCCCAGAGCCTTACTTATTGACGGTAATCAACCAATTCCTCACACTTTGCCTCAAAAGACCCTGGTAAAGGGAGACCAGAGGTCTCTTTCCGTGGCAGCCGCCTCAATAGTGGCCAAGGTCTTTAGAGACAGCCTTATGGAAGAGATGCACCGAAATTATCCCCATTATAATTTTGCCGGCAACAAAGGCTATGCAACTTCTGAACACCGTAAGGCTATCAAACTCTATGGCTGTTGTCCGATCCACAGGAGAACCTTTAAAGGAGTGCGGGAGTACACAACAATATCCCAAGAGTACGATTGAGACGTAGGTAGCCGTCAGTGGGTTCAGATTTTCAGTAACCTTTGAACCTTTGAACCCTGAACGGTGAACCCTGAGCCTATGAACCCTGAACCTATGAACGCCCACAGACCCAGTTATGCCAAGGAATTAGGGAAAAAGGCCGAGAGACTCGCTGAAGCCTTTTTCATAGAGAAGGGATATCATGTCCTTGAGCGTAACTACCGGGTGAAGTGCGGTGAGATAGACCTGATTCTTGAGGATCGCTCACGGATAATCTTTGTGGAAGTAAAGTCCCGGTTAAGCGCTAAATATGGTCTGCCCCAGGAGGCAATAACCTATCACAAAAAGCGTCAGATTATACGTGTTGCCAAGTGGTACCTCCAGAAAAAGGGTTGCCTGGAAAGGGAAATTCGATTTGATGTCTTGGCAGTCAGGTTTCATGGTACTGGAAAACCGATTATTGAACATATACCCTGGGCGTTCGACATAGAAGAGTAAAGGATCAGCAGGGCGCCTTACCCGCCTCTTTGTCGACCAGCATAAACCCGGTTCGAGATCTTGTTTTTACTGTAATGATTCCGTCCTTTGCCAGGGACTCCACCTTCCTTGGTTGCAGCGGCCTTGTCCCAAAACCGGCCATCAAGGGCCCGTCCCGTCTCAGGGCTTTGGCAAATGTTTGGGCATATTCTCGCCAGAACTCAGGGGAAGAGGGAAGAATTCCGGCTTCTGCACCTTGTTTTGGCAATTTGGGTTTTTCGGACATGAATGGCACTCCCTTTAATCACATCTCATTTCTCGGAAATCTCGCGCCTTGCATGCAGGGCATTTTGAGCGGAATCACTTCTTGCAGTATTATTATGGTTGACTATAAAGAAGAAAACCAGGAACGGGAAGATGGAGTCAAATACCACCACCGGAGGCGGTGGCTTGAAATGAATACACCTGGAAGGTGCGCTATTACTATTCGTGCTTACTCGAAAAGCCTTTGTTGTGGCGACTGCTTAGCTTGACTTTCTTGTTGCTCTTGCCACTTCACATGCTGACGTATCTTGTCTTCATCAAGACCAACCGTGCTTACGCAACAGCCACGGGACCAAAGATGACGTCCCAAATATCTACGGCTCAAATACTCATACTTGTTGAACAGACACAATGCCAGCTTGCCTTTTAGAAAACCCATGAAATTTGAAATCGCATATTTCAGAGGAATCCATATCACCGCGTGTACATGGTCAGGCTGGATATTCAACTCCAGAACCTCCACTCCCTCCTTCTGGCGGCACAACCTATAGACTGACATCCTCTCCTAACTTGTCTTTCAAAATAAGGTGTGATCATAAAATGACCATAACAGAAAAAATCACTGCAAAAAGCGGCGTTGAGTTACTTGTGAAAAAAAGCATTATGGATGATTGGGTCGAAATCTCCATTGGGCTGAAAAACCATAAGAAGTGTCTGTTGCACTGGGGACTTTGTCACCATGTTCAAGCACCCTGGGAGATGCCGCCAAGTTCGGTCTGGCCTGAGGGCAGCAAGGCATTTGGCAAACAAGCCATTCAGACCCCTTTTGCAGAGAAAGATGGTGCCGGCAGAATCGTTATAAGACTGGATCGGAGATTGGATTTTTCTTTTTTGGTTTTTGTTCTCTATTTTCCCAAGGCAGATCGCTGGGACAATAACCTCGGCCGGAACTACCAAATCCCGCTTGTTGTCCCTTCAGAAAATGAGGTGTCTTTGGGCCATCCTGAACTCGCAGTGATCGCCGATGAGATCATTGAAAAGGAAATGAGCCGCAATTCGTGGACACTGATGCATCGTTTCAACCTATGTTATGACCTGCTGGACAAAGTCAGAAACAACATGGAGGGGCTGGCGCTTGTGTTTGTATGGCTGCGTTTTTCTGCCATCAGACAGTTGGACTGGCAGCGAAACTACAACACCCAGCCCAGAGAATTAAGCCATGCTGAGGACCGCCTGACGCTTAAGCTTGCTGACTACTACACAAAAGAAGAGCCGGAAGGGCGTGAGTACATCCGTCTGATGCTGACCACTATGGGGCGAGGTGGTGAAGGACAGCGAATCCGCGATGAGGTCTTAAACATCATGCATCGCCTTCATATTAAAGAAGTCTCCGGGCATTTTATGGAGGAATGGCACCAGAAACTCCACAACAACACCACTCCTGACGATGTTGTCATCTGTGAGGCCTATCTGGGGTTCTTAAAAAACAACGGCAATCTGGATATTTTCTATAAGATACTCGAAGCAGGAGGGATTACAAAAGAAAGGCTTGAGAGCTTCGAGCGCCCAATCATATCTCTCCCTGATTTTGTCCCGTCTATAAAAGACCCATTGATTCACGACTTGGAGCATTTTCTGGGGATTCTCAAGGCCGTTCATTCCGGTACTGATCTCGGCACTGCCATCTACGCTGCCAGGCATCTATTCGATTCGGAAACGCACGGCCTGATGGACTTTATATGGGCGCATCGAGATAATATGGATGCCTGCATGCTTATTGAAAAGATTACTGAGGCGCGCCGTTGCCTTAAAACACAAATGCAAGGCAATTCAAATGTTATACGAGACCTGCTCTTCCTCGATCTGGCCCTGGAGAATTTTGTGCGCGTTGTGGTGGAACGGAGTCTTCATTTGCCTCTCAGCGCTGATCAACTGGTGGAACTGATAGCAATGGTGCTGGAAAACCTCCTTATTTCAAAAGGCAATGATGAGCTTACACACTGTCTTCGCCAGTGGGAGCACGTCAGGAGAATGCCCCATTCCGGAAAAGATTGGGCGCTCCAATCCCGGGCCGTACTCGATCGTCTCTCGCGTGCCTTGGGCGCCGTAATCGACCATTATTACCAAGTCCTTCAGCCCAAGGCTGAATTTCTCGGTGGGGCCTTTCACGCCGACTCATGGACCATTTCCCTCTTCGGTGAGGAAGTGGTGCGAGGCAAACCTGTCTTCGCCCTGTCGATGCTTTTGCGTCAAATAGATCCGATATTGCGTAGAGAGGCCCATCTCGGCAACTGGCAGGTGATCAGCCAGGGCCAAGGCACGGGACAAGTGGAGGTTGTCTCCTTCTTAAGGTCTGTTCAGGGCAAGAGCTTTGCTCGACCTACAGTCATTATTGCCGACAAAATCGCAGGAGAGGAGGAGATTCCAAAAGAGGTGATTGCTGTCATCACACCGGATTTGACCGACATAGTATCCCATGTTGCAATCCGGGCCAGAAATGCCCATGTGCTTTTTGCCACTTGCTACGACCCTGACATAATCGGGCGTCTGAAGTCTTTCAGTGGACATCTTCTCAGCTTAAGCGTAAATGCAGCCGGTGATGTAATATTCAAAGAAGGTCCCGGAGAGCCGGGCATTGCTTCGCAGCATATCCTGCCGGTTCCCCGGATATCCCGGCCTTGTTTCACTGCTTATGCCGTATCATCAAGTAAGTTCAATCAGAAAAATGTTGGGGGCAAATCCAACAACCTGAGGCACTTGCAGGGCAAGTTGCCGGAATGGATAGGTCTTCCCAGTTCAGTGGCCATGCCGTTCGGGGTCTTTGAAAAGGTGCTTGCCGAGAAAAACAACAAGGAAATTGCCGGGCATTATAATGAACTGATACTGCGAATAGATAAAAATGCCGAAAAGGTGGATGTAGAGGTACTGAGTGAACTCCGTAAGACCATTCTGGGTCTTGAGGCACCGGATGAGCTGGTCTCTGAGCTTCATGGGGTGATGGATGAGGCAGGGCTTCCGTGGCCATCAAACTGGGAAGTTGCCTGGACATGTATCAAGGGCGTATGGGGCTCCAAATGGAACGAGAGGGCACATCTAAGCCGCAGGACAAGAGGAATCCCCCATGTGGATCTTTTCATGGCAGTACTCATTCAAGAGGTGGTCGAAGCCGATTACAGTTTTGTGATCCACACCGTCAATCCCTCTACAGGCGACAGGGATGAGATATATGCCGAGATGGTCCCGGGCCTTGGGGAGACATTGGTTGGCAATTATCCCGGAAAGGCCCTCAGCTTCACATGCAGGAAGGGAAAGGATGAACCACAACTTCTGGCTTTCCCGAGCAAGAGCGTTGCCCTTTTCGGCAGCGGCCTGATCTTCCGTTCGGATTCCAATGGGGAGGATCTGGCTGGTTATGCCGGTGCCGGCCTTTACGACAGCAAAATGTTGGAGCCGCCAGTCAAAGTTCCCCTGGATTACACACGCGAATCGCTCGTGGGGAATGAAGATTTTCGAAAGGACTTTTTAGTTACTGTAGCCAATATCGGCGCAGTTATTGAGAAAACCATGGGCTTTCCGCAGGATATCGAAGGCGCTTACTCAAAAGGTCAATATTACGTTGTCCAGACCCGCCCCCAGGTAGGAATAAAAGAAAAATGCG